>JAFGDX010000452.1 GCA_016931875.1 Prolixibacteraceae bacterium | reverse complement strand
TTAATAATCTTCGGATCATGCGGATTCAGAAATAAGTTAAGGTGCTCACCGTATAAATCGGTTTCATTTTGACTCGAAGCTGCCTCCAGAATTTTATCGGCATCGTATAAAAGAACGCCAATGTAACGAATCCGGCCTACACACGATTCACTGCAAATGGTGGGCTCACCTACTTCAATTTTCGGGTAGCAAAAAGTACATTTCTCCGATTTCTGCGTTTCCCAATTAAAGTAAATTTTTTTATACGGACAGGCGCTTACACATTGCCTCCAACCCCGGCACCGACTTTGGTCTATCAGCACTATCCCATCCTCTTCGCGCTTATAAATTGCACCCGACGGACAGGCAGCCACACAGGTTGGGTTGAGACAATGTTCGCACAGGCGCGGCAAATACATCATGAACGAATTTTCAAACTTGCCGTAAATTTCTTTTTGCACTTCCCCGAAGTTTTTTTCGCGGCTTCGGTTTTCAAAACTTCCACCCAGGTTATCTTCCCAATTCGCCGATTTTTCGATTTTTTCCATCGGTTTTCCGGTTAAAATGGAATAAGGTTTGGCAGACGGTGGGGTTTTAAATTTGGAGCCTTTATGCAGAATCGAATAGTTAAAAGTAAACGGTTCGTAATAATCGTCGATGAGCGGCATATTCGGATTGGCAAAAATATTTTTCATGATGCCGCTTTTATTTCCCATACGTGGCGTAAGTTTCTCTTTATCAAGTTTCCAACCGCCTTTCCATCTCTCCTGGTTTTCCCATTCGTCGGGATAGCCAATCCCGGGTTTTGTCTCCACATTGTTAAACCACGCGTATTCCATTCCTTTACGCGATGTCCAGACATTTTTGCAGGTTACCGAACAGGTGTGGCATCCGATGCATTTGTCCAGATTCAGAACCATGGCTATTTGTGCTCGTATTTGCATAACTTCTGATTTTTTAGTTTTCATCGGACGCTTCGTCCTTCCATTCTACTTTGCTTAATTTCCGGATAATTACAAACTCATCGCGGTTCGACCCAATGGTTCCGTAGTAGTTGAATCCGTAACTCAACTGGGCATAGCCGCCAATCATGTGCGTGGGTTTCAGGCTGATACGTTCTACCGAATTATGCACTCCCCCCCGATTGCCGTTAATTTGATTCACCGGCA
The DNA here is from genome assembly GCA_016931875.1 of Prolixibacteraceae bacterium. GTDB lineage: Bacteria > Bacteroidota > Bacteroidia > Bacteroidales > Prolixibacteraceae > Draconibacterium. Next base: position 3,867 of record JAFGDX010000452.1, on the reverse strand, counting down.
TATTCACTGTTCGTTCCTGGTTGTGGTACATAATCAGTGCATTCTCCGGAACCCGCTGCGAAATGATGAGGCGTGCCACCGAAGCGCCGTTTGCATTGAATACTTCCACCCAATCGTTGTCCTTCAAATTGATTTTGGCCGCATCTTTTTCGCTCATCCAAACCACCGGACCTCCGCGCCCCAGGGTAAGCATCAGCAGATTGTCCGACCACGACGAGTGAATTGTCCATTTGTTGTGCGGGGTCATCATGTTGATAACCAGATATTCGTCTGATTTATCCAGTTTCCCCATAACCTGTTGCACCGACTTGGTATTGATGGGCGGTTTGTAACAGACCATATTTTCTCCGAACGCAATCATCCACGGATGATCCTGGTAAGTTGTCTGGCGGCCGGTAAGTGTACGCCACGGAATCAATTCGTGCACATTGGTATAACCGGCGTTGTAGGAAACCTCTTCTGAATCCACACCACTCCAGATGGGCGAAGTGATTATTTTTCGCGGTTGAGCCAACAGGTCTCTGAACCTGATTTTTTCATCCTCACGGGTTTCTGCAAGATGCCGGTGATCGCGCCCGGTTGTTTTTGAAAGGGCCTCCCAGGCTTTTAGCGCAACCTGTCCGTTGGTTTCTGGTGCCAGCGTCAGAATAGTTTCTGCAGCATGAATGTCGGTTTCAATTTTTGCAAGCCCTTTGGTTTCTCCTTCATTATCAGATGTTTTATTGAGCAATTTAAGAAATTCAACCTCTTTTTCGGTATTCCAGCTGATTCCTTTTCCGCCGTTCCCGGCTTTTTCCATCAGTGGCCCAAGGGTGGTATAACGATGGAATGTTTCGGGATAATTACGAACAACCTCAATAATTTTCGACATATTTTTTCCCGGTTTCAGCTCCGCCCCGGTTTCTTTCCAGTCTTCGGCATGTGCTGTTTCCGAGAGTTCCATGGGCGAGTCGTGCTGTAACGGAAGCAATACAATGTCTTTTTCCTTTCCGAGATGATTTTCGGTCAGTTTCGAAAACCGCTCAGCCAGACCTTTAAAAATCTCCCAGTCGGAGCGGGCTTCCCAAACCGGATCCACTGCTTTGGAAAACGGGTGGATAAACGGGTGCATGTCGGAAGTACTCAGGTCATTTTTCTCGTACCAGGTAGCTGCAGGTAGAATAATATCGGAGTGCAGCGTGGTGGTTGACATGCGGTAATCGAGCGTTACCAAAAGGTCGAGTTTCCCTTCGGGTGCCTGGTCGTGCCACTTCACTTCCTGCGGAAGTTGTTGCCCGTTGTTTTTCAGATCATCACCAAATACACTGTTTTGTGCCCCAAGCAAGTGTTTCATAAAATATTCCATTCCCTTGGCGCTTGACCCCAGCAAATTCGAGCGCCAAACAAACAGGTTACGCGGAAAGTTTTTGGGATTATCCGGATCCTCTGCTGCAATAGACAGTTCACCGCTTTTCAGTTTCTCTGTTATAAACGTTTCAGCAGCTTTGCCTTCCTTTTCAGCCTGTCGTGCCAATTCGATAGGGTTGTCGTTCAGTTGCGGACTTGACGGCAGCCAGCCCATTCGTTCTGCTTTTACGTTGCAGTCAATCATCGATTTGGAACTCCATTCATCCTTGTTTGCCAGGGGTGAAATCAATTCTGTCAGGCCCACTTTTTCGTAGCGCCACTGGTCGGTGTGCATGTAAAAGAATGATGTGGTATTCATCTGCCGTGGAGGGCGGTTCCAGTCGAGACCAAAGGCCAGCGGAAGCCAGCCGGTTTGCGGACGGACTTTTTCCTGTCCTACATAGTGCGCCCAGCCCCCACCCGACTGTCCCACACAACCACAAAACATCAGCATGTTGATGGCGCTGCGGTAAATCATATCGGTATGAAACCAGTGATTAACCCCGGCACCGATAATAATCATCGATTTACCTTTGGTTTTAGCAGCATTTTCAGCAAACTGCCGGGCTGTAGAAATTATCTGTGCTGCCGGAACCCCGGTTATATGCTCCTGCCAGGCAGGTGTATAGGGTAAATCCTCGTCGTAATTTTCAGCAGAATTTTCATCTTCAAGTCCGCGTGAAATGCCATAGTTGGCTACCATCAGGTCGAAAACGGTGCAATAAAGAAAGTCGCCATCAACTGATTTTTTAACAGGTACTTTACGGGTAATGATATCATTGTGCGCGCTGGCATTGAAGTGTTCGTGTTTATAAGTTTCGCCGCCAAAATACGGGAGTGAAAGTTCTATAACTTCGTCAGCATTTTCAATCACTGATAATTGGGGCTGAATATCCTCTCCGGTTAACGCATTTTTGAGTTCCAGGTTCCACTTCCGGCTTTGGTCCCAGCGCGAACCGATTGTTCCGTTGGGAATAACAAATTCATTCGATTTTTCATCGATTAAAACCGGCTTCCAGTCTGCATTTTTTTCTTTGGACAACTCTCCCTTCAAATCGCCGACACGAATTATCCTTCCTGCCACATAACGTCCGTTTTCCTTTTCAATTTTCACAAGGAAAGGCAAATCGGTGTATTGCCGGGCATATTCTTCAAAATAAGGTACCTGCCTTTCGAGATAAAACTCTTTCAGGATGACGTGCCCCATGGCCATTCCCAACGCTGCGTCAGTTCCTTGTTTGGGCTTCATCCACAGGTCAGCAAACTTGGCTGCGTCATTATAATCAGGTGAAATATTGATGGTTTTGGTTCCTTTGTAACGCACCTGTGTGTAAAAGGGTGAATCGGGTGTTCGGGTAAGCGGTACGTTGGAGCCCCAAAGCATCAGAAAAGATGAATTGTACCAGTCTGCACTTTCAGGAACGTCGGTTTGTTCGCCCCAGGTTTGCGGCGAAGATGGTGGCAGGTCGCAATAAAAATCGTAAAAACTGAGCATGGTTCCGCCGAGCAGACTCAGGTACCTCGCACCCGACGCATAAGAAACCATCGACATGGCCGGAATGGGCGTGAATCCAACCAACCGGTCCGGCCCGTATTTTTTAATGGTGTAAACATTTGCAGCAGCAATAATCTCATTCACTTCGTTCCAGTCGGCTCGGATCATTCCTCCCAGTCCGCGTTCAGCCTTGTATTTCTTTGAGATTTCGGTATCATTCATGATACTTTCCCAGGCTTTCACCGGATCATTCAATTGTTTTTTTGCGGTACGGTATGCCTTGACAAGGGTAGCACGAATCATAGGATATTTCACCCGGTTGGCACTATACAGGTACCATGAATAGCTGGCACCACGCGGACAACCCCGGGGTTCATGATTGGGAAGCCCCGGACGTGTTTCGGGATAATCGGTTTGCTGAATTTCCCAGGTTACCAGCCCGTTCTTTACATATATTTTCCACGAACAGGACCCGGTACAGTTTACTCCGTGTGTGGAGCGCACTACTTTATCGTACTGCCAGCGGTTCCGGTAAAAACTTTCCCAATCGCGTTTTTCATCTGTAACCACCGAATGTTTATCCGCGCTTTTGGTTACATTTTTACTAAAATAGACAAGTTTGTTTAAAAGGCTCATAACTTCCGGTTTAAGTTTAGTATTTTCTTTTAATTCGCAAGGCTGACATCCGGAGATTCTTTCCTTTTTCGAATGCTTATCAGCAAATAAATAATTAGAAGGTCGATGATTGCCAGTCCAACAAAAACAAGAAAGCCACGCGCATAGCCGATGGCTCCTAGTTTTCCGGCAATGGCTCCCATAACCGGCGGCAGTGCAAAACCTCCGAATGCTCCCAGTCCACCAACCCAACCTGCCGCGCCGCCAACTGCTTTGGGAACATAAACCGACACCAGCTTAAATACAGCCGCATTGGCAATTCCCATTCCGGCAGCCAACAGCAACACAGCAACTACACTTATTGATATCTC
>JAFGDX010000451.1 GCA_016931875.1 Prolixibacteraceae bacterium | reverse complement strand
GGATTTGAACAAACCTTAACACGAGCCAAAGAACAAAACGTTGATTTTCTGGCACTCACGGGCGATATTTTCAGTTTCCCTTCAGAGGCGGCGATTGAATGGGTACTGAAAAATTTAAACGAAACCAATATACCTTTTGCTTATGTGGCGGGCAACCACGACTGGCACTATGAAGGTATGACAGGAAGTTCAAACCTGCTTCGCGAAATCTGGACCAATGAAAGGTTAAAACCCCTTTACCAAGGGAATAATCCGTTGTTTGCAAGCTACGATCTCAATGGCATGCGGCTGATTTTTATCGATAACTCGACCTATGAAATTTTACCCGAACAGCTGGATTTTTTTAAACAACAAGTGCAAAGCCGGCTCCCCCTGTTGTTGTTTATGCATATTCCGCTTTATATGCCGGGCCGTTCAACAGGATACGGGTGTGCGCATCCGGATTGGGGCGAAAAATCAGACAAAAACTACACCGTTGAACGCCGCGAAAAATGGAGAAAAAACGGACATACACAAACTACTTTTGAATTTTACGACGAAGTTTTTGCCAGTTCCAACCTGCTTGCCATTTTTACCGGACACACACACCGGCCGGCGCTGGATGTAAAAAACAATATTCCGCAAGTGGTTTCCGGACACAATGCAAGTGGCTATTTTACTGCGATAAACCTTTTTCCCACTCAGCCCAACCATCAAAAACCATAAACCAAAATTGTATGAACCCGCTAAAAAAGCTGCTTGTTGAACAAATTCAGAACAGCCTCGGTGAAAAAATGACCGCCATAAAGCAAAACATCAACTCGGCCAGAGAATCGCGCGATAACGAAACCAAAAGCAGTGTGGGCGACAAGTACGAAACCAGCAGGGCAATGATGCAGATGGAAGTGGAAAAAAACCAGGCGCGCCTCACCGATGTTGAATCACAATTAGCCAGCCTCGTTAAAATAGATCTTCAGAAAAAGTTTAAAAAAGCAGAATTTGGAAGCTGGGTTGAAACCAGCGCGGGGAACTATTTTATTTCGGTTGCTTTTGGAAAAGCAAACATACAAGACATATCCGTTTATTGTATTTCGCCGTTTTCACCAATGGGAAAAGCGCTTTTAGGAAAAAGGGCCGGAGAAAAAATTCTTTTCCGCGGAGAAGAAATGATTGTACATGCCATTTATTAAAAACATTATGAAAAACTACAGGCCCGATCACGAATTACCCGAGGCAACAAAAAAATGGGGATGGAAATTTCATCATCTTGGAATTCCCACATCCCAAAAAATGCCCGGAGAAAAATACCTTCCGCAGTTTAAATTTTATGTTTCCGGTTTTTCTGAAAGCCCGTTTGGCGTGGAATGGATGCGGTTTAAAAACGACAGTCCGGTTCATCCGCTGGTTCAAAAAGTACCGCACCTGGCATTCGAGGTTGAAAATATTGATGAGGAACTTAAAAAACATGCATTAAAAATAATAACACCCCCCAACCCGCCTTCCAAAGGGGTTCGTGCTGCCATGATTGAACACAACGGCGCCCCCGTTGAACTTATAGAATTTAAGCACAAAACATTTTGAAATGACATCCAAAACAAAATAAACCAAACCCCGTTACATATAATATTTGAACCTTATTTGCCTGAAAATCAAAAATCCGGCTAATTTATTCGAAATTTTACACAAAAACTGGCCAATAGTCAAAATACCATCACTTTCTGAAGAAATAAAATTTGAATATGACAAAAATGAGTCATAACTTACAACTTTTAAGAAGAAGATGGAAGATAAGAGGAAAGATGTCCGGCCATTATCGCCGGAAAGGGTGGATATTGATACTATTAGGGAACAATCGAAAATTTTTAGTGAAAATGAGATATTAATCAGCTTTGCCAACTCTCTTTCTCAAATGGTAGTTGTGTTAAACCCTGAACGACAAATTATATTTGCCAACCAACTGTTTTTAGATTTCCTACAGAAAAAGAATTTGCATTCGGTATTAGGCAAACGACCCGGCGAGGCAACCGAGTGCATTTATTCTGATTTGGTGGAAGGCGGATGCGGGCACAGTCCTTTTTGCCGAACCTGCGGGGCTGTTAATTCAATTCTGGAATCGCAGATCGGAAAACGTTCCATCCAGGAATGCAATATACTGAACAAGGAAAACGAAGCGCTCGATTTGCAAATTACATCCACTCCCTACCTTCACAACGGATACGAATTCACCATTTTTGCGTTAAATGACATCAGCCACGAGAAGCGGCGCCAAAACCTGGAACGTTTGTTTTTCCACGATGTTTTAAACAGTGCCGGCGGAATTCTGGACCTCTCGAATGTATTACAGGAAGTTGGCTCACATAACGAAATGACCGAAGTAGCAGAAATTATCAAACGGGCTGCCAACAGTATGGTATATGAAATCGGTTCGCAACGGCAGTTACTTGCTGCCGAGCGGGGCGACCTTTCGATAAATATTTCAGAAAATGAGTCACTGGCAGTTTTGAATGATCTAACGGGTACCTACGCGAAACAGGATATTGCAGGCAAAAAAAATATCGTCATCGATCCTTCAACTGAGAACTGTATAGTAAAAACCGACCCGGTTCTTCTGAAACGTGTGTTGGGAAACATGCTGAAAAATGCGCTGGAAGCTTCCATGCCCGGCTCGGTTGTTACCCTCTCGTGCAAAAAAAAACAGGACAAAATCCGGTTTGCGGTACACAATCAGAATTTTATCCCTTCTGATATTCAGCTTCAGATTTTTAAACGCTCTTTCTCAACCAAAGGAACCGGACGGGGTTTGGGAACCTACAGTATGAAACTGCTGGGAGAAAAATACCTGGGTGGCAAGGTTAGTTTTACCAGCACACACGAAAACGGAACTACTTTCTCTTTTGAAATTTAAATCTTTCGCCTGAACCACTTTTACAAAAACCGAATCTGACTACTTTACACGTCTGGTTCGCACTACCTTACGATTAATAGCATACGAAAAACCAACCGAAATAAACTGCTTCAACTGTAGTTTGGGTTCTTCACCAATTTTAACATCATCTTTATCATAAATAGGGAACAATACATCATCATCATAAATCATGTGCAGCATTAAACGCATATTGATGTAATCGTTTAGTTTCATTACCACCAGGTTCTCCCAGTTGACATCGAACTTTTGAAAGGGCTGCTGGTAATTGATAAACATTTTGTACTTGGTTTCGTAGGTAATATCTTTTGTGATTTCTTTTTTAAAAGTAACATCGGCATTTAACCCCGGCTCCCAAAAACTTTTCTTGTCGGCGTCAATCCCAAATTTGGTCTGGTCTACCAAAGCTGTATCCCTCACATACACATTTTTGGCGGTAAGCGGCGAGAGCAGAAGCGAAAAATTATTATTTGGCTTATAATCCAAACCTACTTTAAAAAAGGTTTTTGCAGGGGCCATAAAAGCTGAAATCGGCTCGGGAAAATCTTTTGTCGGATACTTGTATCCTCTGAAAAACTGTGTTTCGTAGTTAAATTCAGCACTGTAATACCATTTTTTAAAAGCGCTGACCCCAAACCGCGAAGTGAGTTCAAATTTATCGTCGTTTTTTTGCAATTCAGAATCGTCTCCGCCCGGACGAATCCATCCGTTTCTTATCTCGCCCGAGTTTTCCCACTTTACCTTTCCGTCGGCACGCGAATAGTTGGCAGCTCCCTTTAAAACAATCTGTAGCGAAAGTGCGCTTTGGCCCCCTTTTTTCCAGTTCGAAAGATAAGTTTGTGTAAAGCCAACGGTGCCGTCTCCGGTAATCGTCCAGGGGGTCAGAACTTCATACCGTTGCCCAACGCCCGTTAGTCCGGGCATATTCCGGTTGAGCGTGGAAAAGTCAAAATCTTTGGTTTCTTTGGCTTTAAACCTCGAGAAAGTAACCCCGTCGTCAATAAGGAGCTGCAGGGTGCGTTTATCCAGATTTTTGACCAGCAGTCGTAACGAATCGTTTTGTTCGTTTTTCAGCCATATTCTTTTGTAGTAATTGTTGTAGTTGCTCAGGCTGATGGAATATGGTTCGTTGTACAAATTCTGAATTTCAACCTGCGAAGTATCAATAAAATCGGCATACTGTGCCAACACTTTTATAACGGTAAAAATGGAATCGTTGACCGCGTGCATCACCGAATCGTTGTAATTTTTCAGTACCGAGTAGTTGTTCAGTTCAACCGAGTCGAGCAGGCGGTTTTTACGCTGGTTGTATTCCTGTTCAAAAAGTTCTTGTTTGTAGCGGATAAAAACCGAATCGCGGTAATGGGTCAAAAGCGAGTCGTTGTATTCCAGGCGTTTGTTTTCCACATATGCAGCGCGAATGCTGTCGATTTGCATCAGCCAGTTAAAATTGTCCTCATTTTCCAGCATCGAATCCGGAATCACCTCCGGAATTACCATGTAATCCGGTATTTTGTAAACCGAGTCGGTGAAAAGTTTCATTCCCTCGCCCGGCGGAACAATTTGAACCTCTTCATACATTTTGGCAAGGCGCCCGGCTGGCAACTCAATCTCACGCCTTTCGAACTCACTTTGCAAACGGAGCCCTGCAATTTCAAGGTCTTTTTCTACCATTTCCCACGGGTAATATCCCGGCACCAAAAGGCTGTCAGAAACATACTCCGGCAAACGAAACACAAAATTCATCGGCGCATCATCGGCCGTAAATGTATCAATCGACACCAGAATGGAATCTATCGGCCGGTCTTCAATAAAATGTATCAGCCCTTTTACATCTTCTTCCAGTTTCAGACTCGAAGTCTGCCAGTTTCCTTTTTCAATAAAATACTTTTTCAGAATATTGATTCCGTTTTCAAGCAACTGGTTATCTCTTTCACTTAAAGACTGTTGTGCAAAAACGGTTGGTGTAACACATGTAAGAAAAAAAAATAAAGTAATGATTTTTACCTTTTCTGAACCCATATATAATTGTTTAACGCTTTTTTTCTGAACGCAAAATTAATATTTATGTTATTCCAAATCTAAATAAATTGTGATGTTTATTGTAAATTTGGACAAAACCGTGTTCCATTTTACCCGGTTTAAAAAGGTTAAAAACACCAGAATAAATTAGTTATGCGCATTCTACTCTTTCTACCGGCTTTATTGCTCCTTGTGTCTTGTCATCAGGAAAAAGAAACCCAACCGGCAAACTCGTTAAACTGGGAAAAAAGAAAAGTTACCATTCCACTGCCCGACTCTCTTTTTTCGGGGCGCTCCTACCTCTCAGTATATTCCGAAATTTATGACCTCACCGAAGAAACCAAACATCAGTTAACATCAACGGTGAGTATCCGGAACACAAGTTTAAGCGATTCACTGTTTATTACCCAGGCCAACTATTACAATACCGAAGGAAATTTGATTCGCTCATACGTGGAAACGCCCATTTATTTAACTCCGCTGGAAACCCTTGAGATTGTTATTCACCGCCGCGACAGCACCGGCGGAAGCGGCGCCAACTTTATTTTTGAATGGGCTACAAAAAATGCGACCTACGAACCTCTTTTTGAAGCGGTAATGATTTGGACCACGGGCAACCAGGGAATATCGTTTGTTACCCGCGGAAAAAATTTTCCGTTCAATTAAATAGGTTTGTTTTGCCAGAAAGAAAACGGATGCACAGCCAGATAGGAATTGTAAAAACGCACATCGCCCGAAACTTCTTTACCAACCCAAGCAGGCAGTTGTATTTGCTGGTCATCCTGTTCCAGTTCAACTTCGGCAAGAATCAACCCCTGATTTGCACCTCCAAAAACATCAATCTCCCAAACGCAATCGCCAATTTTTTCCTTAAACCGTATTTTTTCCACCGGAGAATACAAACACATGTTTAGCAGTATTTCGCCCTCGCTTTTTGGAATTTTATATTCAAATTCAGTTCGCCTTATTCCCTCGGTTTTGCCTTTAATTGTTATAAATGCCTGTTCCCCAACAATTCGTACTCTGATTGTCCGTTCCGGATCGACTGATAAATATCCCTGAACAAGTTTCCGGCCTTCCCCGGCGGGTTTCCATTTTTCTTTCGCTACCCAAAATTTACGTTCAATTTCAATCATAATTTATAAATTAGCCGCCAGATTTGTTTTTTTACAACCGGAATGAAACGGTAGTATGACAACAGCAAACAAAAATAACAAATTGAAACGGTTCTGTTAAAGTGGGTTTAAAATACAAAAAGAACAGAAAAACAAACTAAAACCGGAAATATGATAACCAGAGACGAAGCCATCCAACTGCTGAAAGAAAATGTAAAAGCCGAAAACATGCTCAAACATTGCCTGGCATCGGAAGCGGTTTTGAGGGCTATGGCAAAACAGCTAAACCGGAATGAAGACGAATGGGGCCTGGCGGGCTTGCTTCACGATATTGACGTGGAGATAACCCATGCCGACCCGACCACACACGGCCCCTATGCAGCAAAAATCCTCAAAGGAAAAGTGACCGATGAAATGCTTGATGCCATTGTAATGCACAACGAGGTG
>JAFGDX010000450.1 GCA_016931875.1 Prolixibacteraceae bacterium | reverse complement strand
TTGATACCGCCGTTGGTAAAACCACCGGCTTGCATAATTTCAAGCATGGCTTCGGTAATTTCATACACATTGGTCGGAAATTCATCAGTATCCCAACCGTTTTGATAATCGCCTTTGTTGGCATCGATAGACCCAAGCAATCCTTCGTCGGCAGCCATTCTCAAATCGTGTGCAAACGTATGGCCGGCCAGTGTGGCATGGTTTACTTCGATATTTAGTTTGAAATCGTTTTCCAAACCGTTTGCTTTCAGGAATCCGATAACAGTCTGTGAATCATAATCGTACTGATGTTTGGTGGGTTCCATGGGTTTGGGTTCAATCAGGAATGTTCCGGTAAACCCTTGTTTGCGGCCGTAGTCGCGTGCCATTCTCAGGAATTGCCCCATGTGTGCCAGTTCGCGTTTGGTATCGGTGTTGTGCAGGGTCATGTAACCTTCGCGTCCGCCCCAGAAAACATAATTTGTTCCGCCAAGGGCAATGGTGGCGTCAATGGCATTTTTAACCTGAACGGCTACGTTGGTCAGCACATTAAAATCAGGATTGGTTGCAGCACCATTCATATAACGGGGTGCAGAAAAAACATTGGCTGTTCCCCAAAGCAGTTTTACCCCTGAAGCAGCTTGTTTTTCTTTGGCTACTTCCACCATTTTTTCCAGCCGTTTTTCAATTTCAAAAACCGAACCGTCGCCAACCACATCGGTGTCGTGAAAACAGTAAAACGGAATGTTCATTTTGGTGATAAATTCAAACGCTGCGTCCATTCTTTCCCTGGCAGCATCCATTACATCAGAAGCGCCGTCCCACGGGAAGATCTGCGTGCCCGGTCCAAACGGGTCGCCTCCGGTTCCGCAGAATGTGTGCCAGTATGCCACAGCAAAACGCAGGTGTTCTTTCATGGTTTTGCCGGCTACCACTTTGTTTTCGTCGTACCATTTAAATGCCAGCGGATTTCTTGAATCCGGGCCTTCGTATTTTACCTGGCCAATGCCTTTGAAATACTCTTTGTTTCCTTTTAAAACTTCCATTTTTATAAATTTTTATTGTGATTTATACTTGTATATATATTTATGAAATTGCCTTTTCCAAAATGGATTTCCAGCTTTTATACGCATCCTCGTACTCTGCTTTTTTTGAAAAATCAGGTTCAATTGTTTCGAGTTTTTTCAGGTTGTTGAATGCGTCGCCAAAGCTGTTGTAATAACCGGCGCCAATACCGGCTCCGCGGGCCGCACCCACCGATCCGTCTGTATTGTAAAGTTCAATGGTTGCACCGGTAATTCCTGCCAGTGTTTCCCTGAAAACCGGACTTAGAAACATATTGGCTTTTCCGGCACGAATGACTTTTGCGTCAATCCCGATGTTTTCCATAATGTCCATCCCGTATTTGAATGAAAACACAATTCCTTCCTGCGCAGCCCGCAAAAGATGTCCTTTTTGATGAATGTTAAAATTGATTCCGTGAAAAGCCGAGCCAATATTTTTATTGTTCAACACCCGTTCCGACCCATTTCCAAAAGGAAGGACGACAATTCCGTTTGACCCGGTTGGGATTTCTGAAGCCAGCAGATTCATTTTTTCATACGAAAGATTTTCACCCATCATTCGTTTGAGCCAGGCATTTAAAATTCCGGTTCCGTTGATACAAAGCAGAACACCCAAACGCGGATTTTTGGCAGCATGGTTCACATGGGCAAAAGTATTGACACGCGACTGCGGATCGTATTTAATTTCGTCGCTCACCCCGTAAACCACGCCCGAAGTCCCGGCGGTGGTTGCAATCTCTCCCGGGTTCAGCACATTTAATGAAAGCGCGTTATTGGGCTGATCCCCGGCGCGGTAACTCACCATTGTTTTTGGTGAAAGCCCGAGTTCTGCAGCCACTTTTTTTGTGATTTGTCCCTGCACCCCAAACGTAGGGACGATTTCAGGAATGATGTCAGCAGAAAAACCGTAGTTTTCAAAAAGCAGTTTTGCCAAAGTATTTTCTCTGAAATCCCACATAATTCCTTCGGAAAGCCCACTGACGGTGGTTTGTGGAATTCCGGTAAGTTTCATGGCAATATAGTCGCCCGGAAGCATAATTTTGTAAAGTTTTTCATAGACTTCCGGTTCGTTGTCTTTTACCCATTTGAGTTTCGATGCGGTAAAATTTCCGGGTGAATTCAGCAGGTTGGTGAGGCAGCGCTGGCTGCCAATTTCCTCAAATGCTTTGTTGCCAATGGCAGCAGCCCGGCTGTCGCACCAAATGATCGACGGGCGTAAAACTTCCAGGTTTTTGTCTATCATTACCAATCCGTGCATTTGGTATGAAATTCCGATGGAAAGAATGTTTTCGGGATTTACGTTTGCTTTGGCTAACACATTTTTTAAAGCTATTTTCAGGTTGGTCCACCACAGCTTGGGTTCCTGCTCGGCCCAACCAGAGTGATGGGCCGTAATTTCCATTTCCTGTTCCGGGTAAAACGATGAGGCAGCAAGACTGCCGTTTTCGCCGTCGATTAACGAAACTTTTACCGAAGAGCTTCCTATGTCGAATCCAAGTAAATACATGTTTTTCAGTTTGTTATTGTTTTAAACTAAATTGAACTGTTCTGTTCTGGTATGCTTTCAAAATTACGCCCAAACTGCCAGTATTCAAAATTTCAAAAATATGTTGTATAACATATCATAGCGAAGAGCGCAGGGTTAATGTGGTTGGAACCTCAAACTGAATGTGTTTTCCTGTGGTTACAAATTCAGCGGCTTTTTGCCCCATGAGTTCAAAATTGGTTGAAATGACTGAAATTCCGTTTTTTACGTATTTTTTCATGGGGGTTTCGTTATACGAAATAACACCGGCCTGGAGCCCGGGTTCAAAACCTTTTTCGGCACACTGATCAAGAAAATGTGCCAGCGTTCGATCGCTCACCAAAAAATAGAGCCCCCCCTTATTTATTTTGAACTTTTCCTCGTCGAAAATTACATTGTGCTTTATCTTGTAATCGGTGCAGAATTTTTGAAAATATTCTATGGCTGTTTTTGGGTGGTAGGTAAATGGCGGATAAAAGAAGGTGAACTCTTTGTATTTTGAAATATGTTCCAGGTTTTTTTCCAGGCAGGTATAAACGGGTTCGCCAAAATTCTGATAAACAGCGGAATGGTATGAAGATGAATTTATTTTCCAGTCGATGATCAGCAGCTGCTCGCGGGGAATTTTTTTGATGACTTCAGCAACTTTGGGAGAGTCGAAATTCATGACAATATATTTGCTGTACTTTCCGAGGCTTTCGTTGATGATTTTTTCAAAAACACCAATATTGTAATGGTGAAAATGCAAATCGACACTGATATTTTTGGGAAGGTGTTTTAAAAACGAGCCGTACAGCACTTCCTTGTAGGCTTTAAAGGTATCGAGGAACAGAAAAACCCGGGTGATTTTTTTGGTTACAAAATAACCTCTGTTGGGAACCGAGTCCACAATGCCACGCCTTTTCAGCTCGGCATACGCTTTAAAAACCGTGTCGCGCGAAAGCTGGCTTTCCTTCATAATCTGGTTCACCGAAGGAAGCATTTCCCCCTGTTTCAGTTCTTTTCTGCTAATTGAATTGACAATAAAATCAACCAGTTGCTGAAATTTTAAAATACTGGAGTTTTCGTCGACACTGAATTTGAATTTGCTCATTTTTAGTGATTGTTTTAACCGGAACAGCCCCTGTTCTGTTCTGTTCTACAAAACTATAAATAAAATCGGTTTTGCCGGATTAATTTCAACTGAATACAATAGACGAGGTGAAATGACGTTAAAAGAAAAAGGATAGAGCGGTGTTAAACTTTCTAAGTGGTTAAGTTTGGTCAGCATCTTTGTTTAACGCTTTGCTTTATCCTTTTTTCTGCCGTAAAATTAAAATATCTTTGGGTTTTTCAAAAGGTTTGTTTTGATAATCTGACAGAGCAAAAGGTTATTCGTACGATAAAAGCGAGGGGAGTCATTTTCTGCTACACCTGCTTAAAGTGACAATCTGCAAAACAATATTCCAAAAAAAAAGGATGGCAATTAGCCACCCTTTTATCGTTTACCCCCAAAATTAACCCTTTATAAAAATTGCCTTAATTATATGATTTGCTATTTTTGGGTTCTCTTTTAGCCTGCGTGTTGAATAACCAAACCAATGTTTTCCAAAAGGTACGTAAACCCGCATCAAATGACCGTTGTCAACAATCGACTGCCGTAACTCGGGAGTTACCCCGTACAGCATCTGAAATTCGTACCTGTTTTTGGGCACCTTGTATTTTTCAATCAACTGGTATGATTTTTCTACCAGATATTTATCGTGAGTGGCAATGCCAGCATACATTTTGTGCTGAAACATAAATTCCAGATCCTGCAAAAAATGGTCGCGCACTTCCTGGTAATCTTTATATGCAATTTTGGCCGGTTCAATATAAATGCCTTTGCAAAGCCTGAAATTTATCGGATTCTCCGCGGAGTTCAGATCGGCCAGACCCTTTAAATCGGTTAGCGTTCTTCTTAAATATGCCTGCAAAACCAGCCCTACATTTTGAGGAAATTCAGTTCTGAGTTTACGGAACATTTCTATTTCCATGTCAACACACTGCGAGTCTTCCATGTCAACACGTACAAACGAATTTTTTTCAGCAGCATGTTGTACAATTTGCCTGACATAATCAAAACAAACCTCTTTGTCGATGAGCAAGCCAAACATGGTTGGTTTTAATGAAAAGCTGCCTTTTATTCCCTCCTCAGTAAATTGGTCAATAATTCGGAAGTAGTAGTCGCGGTTTTGCCGGGCTTCTTCCATCGATTCAATAAATTCACCCAGCAAATCAACGGTTACTTCAATATTCTGTGCATTTAAAAGTTTTGAAGCAAGGAGGCCTTCCTCTATGGTTTCGCCGGCAATATATCTTTTTGAGAATACCCAAACCAGTTTTTTGGGCATGTGGGGCAGTATATTTGCAATTAACTTGTTCAACATTATAATTTTTAAGTTATTTGAAATAGAAATAGTTGTTGGGTAAAAGTACAATCAGGAGCTCCCATTTTTCAATGATGTTTATCAGTCTAAATCTATGATTTTATGCAGGTTTTTTTTGAAAGCGGCTGAGTTGTAATGAAATAAAAAATGCCTCATTCAGTTATACGGTTTAATCTAAAAAATTATCTTTGTCAGAATTTATTTTTACACTTAAAAATTGTTTGAAGGATGAAAGGAACATCATTAATCGTAAGCGTTGTACTTTTTGTAGCAGTAGCTGTTTTGTATGTACTTCATTTTACTGGTTCGGGAAACAGCGGTGCAGATATTTCGGAACAGAATGTTAGACAATCTGAGCCGGGAGGGTTAAGAATTGCTTACGTAAAAGCTGACTCTGTTCTTTTAAATTACGATTTGGCACAGGATTTACACGACGAATTCGCCAAAAAACAGGAAGCCTACACCAGTGAATATGGAACCAAAAGACAATCGTTTGAAAAAGAAGCAGCCGCATTTCAGGAAAAAGTTCAGCGGGGAGGTTTTTTAACCGAACAAAGAGCCATTCAGGAACGGGATCGTTTGATGGGAAAGGAACAGGAAATTTTGCAACTCGACCAGGATCTCTCTACAAAACTGGCAGAGTTGCAGACCGCAAACAATCAACAACTTCTGGATAGTTTGATGAGCTACATCGAGCTTTTGAATGCCAAAGAACAGTATGATTATATTTTCAGCGCTTCAAATATTCTGATTGGCGATGAAGCACATAATCTTACTTCTGAGGTTTTAAAAGCCCTGAATGAAAGATATGCAGGCAAAAAAGAATAACGTTGAAATCCAGTTATAATAAATCCGGGAAGTTTTTACCCGGATTTTTTTTGCGTGTTTTTTTAGCTTTGTATAAAATGGACTAAACCAATGTTTGCGCAAAAGTATCTGTCAAAACAGGAAAAAGAACCGTTACTTATTTCCCCTCCCCAAAAGGGAACAAAAATGATTGTGGTTATTCCCTGTTTTAACGAACCCGATATCGCGGAAACATTGCAATCGCTGGCTTCCTGCACGTCTCCACCGTTTCCGGTTGAAGTTTTGGTGGTTATCAATCATTCAGAAAATGAAAGAGAGGAAATAAAACACTACAACCGCAAATCCTTGCTGGCCATTCAAAAACTGATAAAAGAAATCACCCCGCCGAATGTTACATTTTATGTTATTGGCCCTGTTGAACTGCGAAAAAAGTGGGCTGGTGCCGGGCTGGCCCGTAAAACCGGAATGGACGAGGCTGTGCTTCGGTTTAACACCCTGGGCAAATCCGATGGAATTATTGTTTCACTGGACGCAGATACCTGGGTGGAAGAAAATTATTTTATTGAAATTGAAAAATATTTCAGGGAAAATTCAGCCAAAGTGGGCGCTACCATTTCGTTCCGGCACCGCACTGCCGGTCTCCCCAAAAAGCATTTGCAGGGGATTCAACTGTATGAAAAGTACCTGTGGTATTACAAACATGCAGTTCAGTTTACAGGGTATCCGTATTCCATGTACACGGTGGGCTC
>JAFGDX010000449.1 GCA_016931875.1 Prolixibacteraceae bacterium | reverse complement strand
TGGCTGGCCCAAAACATGGGAAGTTAGGGGAGAAATATATCAGGCAATTTATCAATCGGAAGATGAAAACGTAAAGAGTTTATCTGAAGACCCGCTGGCCACCGCTTTCGAATCCTACAAAAAAGCATTGGAACTGGATGACAAGGGCAGATTCAGCAACAGCTTAAAAATTAAACTTACATTGTTGACAAATGACCTTACCAACCAGGCGGTGGATGGTTTCAACAACGAAGATTACGAAAAAGCACTGCGTTCTTTTGAACAAATTCTTGCCATTAACGATATGCCGTTGATAAAAGAAGATAACCCGGATGCGGTTGATACGGTTATTGTTTATAATACCGGTTTGGCTGCCTACAATGCCCAGCAGTACGATAAAGCGATTAAATATTACAAGGAAGCCGCAGAACATGGTTATAACGGAGCCCGCACATACAGTTTGATTGCCAATGCGTATCAACAGAAAAAAGATACATTGGGCGCTTTGCAAATTTTACAGGAAGGATTTGAAAAATATCCGGAAGATAACACCGTACTTACCAGTATGATTCAGATTTATCTTGACCAGAACAGAACAGAGGATGCAATGAAATACCTGGAGATGGCTATCGAACAGGATCCGGAAAATGCAACATTTTATTTTGCACAAGGTACATTGTTCGAAAAACTGGATGATGAAGAAAAAGCCATTGAAGCATACGACAAAGCCATTGAAGCAGACCCTGAATATTATAATGCATACTATAACTTAGGTGCTTTGTATTACAATAAAGGTGTTCAGCAAATTGAAGTGGCCAATGCTATACCTGCCAATGAAAATGAAAGATATTTGGAAGAGACCAAAAAAGCTGATATTTGGTGGGAAAAAGCGTTGCCTTACATGGAAAAATGCCAGGAGTTAAAACCCGATGATGTGATGACCCTGGAATCTCTAAAGAATTTGTACTACCGCATGAAACAAATGGATAAGTACAACGAAGTTTTGGAAAAATTAGGACAATAAAAATATAAAAAGGAGGGTACATCACTCTCCTTTTTCAAAACATATTTTATTTATCATAATATCAATTATAGGACAAACGTGTTCAAATTATGTATCCCGACCTAAGTCGGGATTTATCATAGAATCAGTTATCACGGCTTTAGTCTGATAACGGTACGATTTTATGATAAAATAATTTGAATACTAATACTACTTTTAGCTCTGCTGGTTTATATAAAATCAGTTATCGTGGCTGATAAGTCCGATAACGGCAAAGATTTTATGTAAAAGTGTATTCAAAATTTCTTTTGATGTGTTTTCCCTATAATTCAATCGCTTTTTAAATCGTGATATCTAAATACTTGTACTAAAAATATTTTTATGCAATTGTCAACGCTTTAATAAATAATTTTAATTGTGCGTTGACGAATACTTTGTATTTCTCAGAGACTTAATTATTCGTGCTTTCCGGGATGATTTTTCCTATAATTCGACACTATATTAAATAGCCGCGCAGCTTGTCCCGAATTCATTTCGGGAGCTGTCGCACTTATCCAACACACACCAGCCGCACATCTATAAGTACAAAATCCCCGGCTAAAAAGTTTTTCGGTTGAGTATTCCAAATTAATGTTTGGTGTTAAATTACGGCAACAGTACAACAATTTATGGATGTACAATATTTAACATAATTCATTATCGAAAAATGTTGAATTTTTATACGTTAAGCATTTCAAAATTCTCTTGTACATTTCCATCCAAAATATTTTTTAATCCACAAATCAATCTGCCAGTGGTTTGCCGGTCCAGCGGTCAAATTTGTCAGGTGTGGGATTTTCTGAGATGGTATCATTGAACTGTATTATCCATTCATCCAGTAAATTTCTCATTTTTTCTATGGCTGCTTCATAATCCGGATTTTCAGCCAGGTTATGAAACTGGTACGGGTCGCTTACAACATCATACAATTCTTCTTCAGCGCGTGGTGCAATAAAGCAATCAATCTGTTTTTCAGTTAGTTCGCCCTTTTTATGCATTTTTATCATTTTCTGGTAAGTGAGGCTGCCAACGGCGTCGGCTGGCGGAGAAGCATTAAATTCAGGAAAAGAATTTCGAATATATAAAAACTGGTTATTTCTGATGGCCCGTTCAAAAGCCTGATAATCATGCCAGTTATGTTCTCCTGCAATATATTCGCGTACAGTTGCCGAAGGGTTGTTTAAAACCGGCACAAAAGAAACTCCCTGGAAGGTTTCGGGAAGGGCTGTTTCAGCCAGTTCACAAAGTGTGGGAGCAATATCAACCGAGCTAATCAGCGCATCTGTGCGTCCCTTTTGTATTTTGGCAGGCCACCGGACAATAAATGGCGTTTTTATTCCGCTGTCGTACAACCTGGTTTTTGCCCGCGGGAAAGGCCTTCCGTTGTCAGTCATATAAATTACCATTGTATTGTTGTCAACCCCTTGTTCTTTTAATACCTGCATTACTTTTCCCAGATAACTGTCCAGGCGCGAGATTTCATCGTAATACAATGCCAAATCTTTGCGTGTTGAATCTGCATCGGGCAAATATGGAGGAACAATAACGCGGGAAGGATCGTGTGGTTCGGAAATGGCGTTGGGTTGATAATTCCGGTGCGGGTCCATGGCAGCCAGCCACATAAAAAAAGGTTTGTTTTTGGGTCTGTTTTTCATGGCCCGCACCCAGTTTTCGCAACCACTCGGGCCACCACTATAAATGCTGTCGAATTCAGGCCTGGGATCACCAATGTGGTACTTTCCGGCAACAGCCGTGTAATAACCGGCTTTTTGAAGTTCGCCTGCAAAAAGCAACTGGTTGGCCGGCAGAGGCATGTGCAATTCGGCTGCTCCGGTACTGTGCGGATAACGGCCGGTTAAAATACTACATCTGCTTGGACTGCAGGAACTTGTGGTTAAAAAAGCATTGTCAAAAACCAGTCCTTCTTCTGCCAATTGATTAATATTTGGAGTTTTAATCACTGTATTTCCATAAGGCCCGCAATCATTCCACGCAGCATCATCGGCAATAAATACAATAAAATTAGGTTGTTTATCTTCTTCTTTATCAGAAATATTGCATGCGCTAAACAACAGATTATGAGCAATAAACAGTAAAAGGAAAGTTCGATTTTTCATTAGTAGGTTTATTTAAGTTTAATGATACCAAATCAAATTCAAAACATTCTAATTTTCCAGAAGCTCGCGCGCCGTTTTCAGCGTATTGTCAGTAATTTCATTTCCGCTGACCATTTTGGCCAGTTCTTCCACTCTTTCATCTTTTTCCACATTTCTGACTGACGTAAAGGTTTTACCCTCCTGTTCGTATTTAAAAACCACAAAATGGGTATCTCCTTTTGCTGCAATTTGTGGCAGGTGGGTAATGTTGATAATCTGTGTTGAAACAGAAAATGTTTTTAAGATATTTCCCATTTTGTTGGCTACTTCGCCCGAAACTCCTGTATCAATTTCGTCAAAAATAATGGTGGGTAGTTTTTTTGATTGACGCAGAAGATTTTTAATGGCGAGCATCAAACGCGACATTTCACCTCCCGAAGCAATTTTTGAGATTTCAGCGGGTTCTGAATCGGTATTTGCACTAAAAAGAAAGGAAATCAAATCTTTGCCGGAAGATGTAAATTCCGCCAGTTCTTCATGTACAACACGGAGTTTTGCTTTTTCCATGCCCAGTTGTATTAAATCCTGAACCACTGCTTTTTCAATTGCCGGGAACGATGTTTTTCGCGCTTCCGTAAGTTCAGATGCCAGTTTTTTTAATTTATCTCCAACACGCTGTATTTCACTTTGCAGGTTTTTTATTTCGTCGCCAAAACCAACTGCCCGGGTAATTTTTTGTTCAAAATCATCTTTTAGCGCAACCAACTCAGCCACACTTGCCACATTGTGTTTTTGCTGAAGATTGTAAATTACATTTAAGCGGTCGTTAACTTCTTCAATTTTAACCGGATCGTGCTCAATTTTTTCGGAAATCGATTCAATTTCCTCCACAATATCTTTTATTTCCAGGAAGGTGCTTTGCAGGCGGTCTTTTAATTCGGGCACATCCAAAATATAATTCTGAATGCGTTCCAATACTTTTGAACTGTTTTTTGTGTTTTGAATTACTGAAAAATGCTCCCCGTCAAGTAATTGCAAAACTTCAACAAAAGCACTTTTAATTTCCTCTGCATGAGTAAGTTTTTCAAGCTCCGCTTCAAGTTCTTCCTGCTCCCCTACCCTGAGTTGGGCTTCATCCAGCTGCTTAAACTGAAACTGAAAATAATCCAGTTCAGCATTTGCCTTCTCTGCTTTCTCTTTTAAATTTTTTAGTTGCTGTTGAAGATGAAGATAATTTTTATAAACAGTTTTGTATTCCGAAAGTAATTTCCCTGAAGCCGAAACTTCATCCACCAAACTGAGCTGAAATTTCTGGTTTCCCAGTTCGAGGTTCTGGTGTTGCGAATGTATATCAATAAGTTTTAATCCGAGGGCCTGCATGGTTTTCAGGTTTACGGGGGTGTCGTTTATAAATGCTCGCGATTTGCCTGCCGGAGTAATTTCTCTTCGCAGTATGGTTTGGGGATCGTAATCCAGGTCATTTTCATTAAAAAAGGGTTGAAGTTTATAATTGGAAATTTCAAAATGGCCTTCAACAATGCATTTTTCATCCTTGTTTTTGAGAACAGACAAATCTGCCCGCGCCCCTAAAATAAGGCCCAATGCTCCTAAAATAATTGATTTGCCGGCACCTGTTTCCCCGGTAATCATATTTAATCCGGGTGGAAATTCAACTGACAATTGCTGGATTAATGCATAATTTGAAATTGATAATTTTGTGAGCATAAGAGATGCAAATTTATTTCTCTGAATCAGCCCTAAAAATACCAAAAATCAATCAACGGCAACGAAAACTACAAATAAAAATTCAGGACCGGATTGGTAAAAAACCTGCGAAGAAGTGTAGATTAAAATCCTTCGTTTTCAGCAATTTTTTCGTATTTGCTGCCATTCGAAGGGTCAACTTCATTTAAAATGGTTACAACTCTGTTTCGTTCGTCGGGGTACGATTTTGAAAATATATTGACCAGTTCGTCAGCTTTTGCATCAAAAAATACCTGCAAAATATAAATGTTAGGGCGGCGGCGAAAAACTTTTTGAACATCGCGCAAGGCATTTGCAATGGCGGCTCGTCCTTCTTCCGGCCGGTCCGACATCAAATCCAGTCCCTGCCGGTGGTATTGATACAAACAATTTCGGTAATCGGAATACGACTGGTTTAGCATGTTTTCTACAAGCCAGTACCGGTTTCGTTCACTTTCAAAAGCTTTCCACCCTTTCATGGCAGCGTTTTGCGCATTGTTTACAATGGCCTGTGCTTTTTCGAAATAGGGTGTCCCGCCTTCGGGCGAAAAAGAATCATAATCAAAACCAAGGATGACATATGCATAGTAAGCCAGAATGTTGGTCAGATTATCGCGATTTGAGGTTTCGTTGAATTCCAGTGGCTGAAACTCCACATATCTGCAGTGAAAATCGTTGTCTTTAATATTAAGAATGGTGGTTTCGTAACTTGAATTGAACACCGGCCGGGTAAGCTGAACCTGAATGGAGCCCTTGAATTCATCGGCTGCCAGCTGTTCATCCAGGCGGATTAATATGTTGCATCTTATCTTTTCGTCGTAAGAATAAACGTGGTCAGTCCATTTACGATTATTCATAAATTCATAAATGTCAGACTGCATCGTCCGGAACAGGTTTCTGTTGGCTCCTTTAATTTTTTGCGATGAAACAGTAACATTACAACGCAATTCCTGTGCTGAAACTGAACTTACCAGAAGAAAAAATATTGCTGTAAAAATTGTTAACTTTTTCATAAAAATACTTGCTGCACGTTGTAAAAATAGAAAAAAATTATCAGTTAAGATTCTTTGTCAGCGTGTCGATTATCTTGTTTACGATGTCAACGGCCACTTCTTCTTTACTTTTTAACTCAAAATTCTTACGATTATTGTTTTTGTCGATAATGGTTATTTTATTGGTATCGGTTTGAAAACCTGCTCCCGGATCATTCAACGAATTTAATACAATGAAATCGAGATTTTTCGTTTTGAGTTTTAAGGTAGCATTTTCAATTTCATTGTTGGTTTCAAGTGCGAATCCAACCAATATTTGCTCTTCCTTTTTTTCTTCGCCCAATGCCGATGCTATATCTCTGGTGGGTTGTAATACCAGGTTCCAGTTTTCTTTTCCCCGTTTGGTTTTTACGTTTTCCGGGTGCAAAGGTGTAAAATCGGCAACGGCAGCACACATAACCGCCCCGTCAGTTGTTTTGAAATGTTGTAAACATTCTGTGTACATTTCACTGGCCGATTCAACCCTGATTACTTTTATTGATTTGTTTTTTACCGGAAGATTTACGGGGCCTGACACCAGCACAACATTAGCGCCTTCTTGTGCCAGTTGTTCTGCAATGGCGTATCCCATTTTTCCTGAGGAATAATTTCCGATAAAACGTACGGGATCTATTTTTTCGAATGTGGGGCCTGC
>JAFGDX010000054.1 GCA_016931875.1 Prolixibacteraceae bacterium | reverse complement strand
TGTCGAGGCGGGTGTAAACTTCATCCACCCAGCCTTGCTGATGTCTTTTTTCCACCGCTTTGGGGTCGATTTCGGCTACCACACAAACCAACCCGGCAATAACAGCCGCTTTGGGTTGTGCCCCCGACATTCCTCCCAATCCGCTGGTTACAAAAATTTTCCCGGCCGTTTCTCCTTGCGAATGCAGCCGCGCCGCATTCAGCACGGTTATGGTGGTTCCGTGTACAATTCCCTGTGGCCCGATGTACATGTACGAACCGGCAGTCATTTGTCCGTACTGGGTTACGCCCAGCGCGTTAAATTTTTCATAATCGTCTTTTGAAGAGTAATTGGGAATCATCATTCCGTTGGTAACCACCACCCGCGGCGCATTTTGATGCGAAGGAAACAAACCCAGCGGATGTCCGGAATACATCACCAGGGTTTGGTGGTTGGTCATTTCCGAAAGATATTTCATGGTGATCCGGTATTGTGCCCAGTTTTGAAAAACAGCCCCGTTGCCGCCATAGGTAATCAGTTCGTGCGGATGTTGTGCTACCGCCGGATCAAGGTTGTTTTGAATCATCAGCATAATTGAAGCGGCCTGAACTGATTTTGCCGGATATTCATGAATGGGGCGGGCAACCATTTTGTAATCCGGACGAAACCGGTACATATAAATTCTGCCGTAACGGTTGAGTTCATCCAGAAATTCGGGAGCCAAAGTGCCATGAAATTCCTTTGGGAAGTAACGAAGTGCGTTTTTTACCGCCAGTTTTTTTTCATTCGCCGATAAAATATCCTTTCGCCGTGGGGCATGATGAACTTCAGTATCGAATGGTTTTGCCGCTGGTAAAGTTTCGGGAATCCCTTCTGTTATCGCTGCTTTGAATTCTTGCGGTGTCATGATTTCTGTTTTTGATTTGTCTTTTGATAGAACGAATACAACGGCAAATTATAGCCTTTCCCCGATAAATGCACTGATATTTTGCACATTTTATAAATATTTGTAACCGGTTAAATTTAAAATGGAAGTATGAAAAGAATATTTGTTGTATTACTGGCCGTTGTTTCGGCATTTTTATTCTCAAGTTGCGGATACAATAAAATGGTTGAACTGGATGAGCAGGTTGCTTCTTCGTGGTCGCAGGTAGAAAATGTGTACCAGCGCAGGGCCGACCTGATTCCCAACCTTGTAAATACGGTAAAAGGCTATGCAGCACACGAGCAGGAAACCCTGGAGGGCGTGATTGAAGCCCGTTCAAAAGCAACTTCAGTGAATATAAATCCCGAAAACCTGGACCCGCAGGCACTGCAGCAATTTAATCAGGCACAGGAGGGTTTAACTTCTGCATTGAGCCGTTTGATGGTAGTGGTTGAACGTTACCCGGATTTAAAAGCCAATCAGAACTTTCTCGATTTACAGGCGCAACTGGAGGGAACGGAAAACCGGATTGCTGTGGAACGCAGAAAATTCAATGAAACCACGCAGAGCTACAATGCTTACATCCGTAAGTTTCCAAGGGTTATTTACGCCGGTTGGTTTGGTTTTGAAAAGAAATCCTATTTCGAGGCGCAACAAGGAGCAGAACAGGCTCCGGAGGTTCAGTTTTAGTGCGGGCTGCAATTCATCAAAATTGTTCAGACCCGTTCGGTTTTGTTGGAAAAATGCCTATTGAGAAAAACAGATTTCATGTTTGGGAAGGATATACAAACGAAGGGAACATAAAAAACCAAAAATGAGTGTTTACAAATATTTCACTGAAGAAAATAAATTACAGATATCGAATGCTATCCGGGTGGCCGAAATAAATACATCGGGCGAAATCCGCGTACATATCGAAAAACATTGCAAAGGTGACGTGCTCGACAGGGCCGCCTATATTTTTGACAAGCTGGAAATGCAAAAAACAAAACTGCGCAATGGGGTGCTCTTTTATTTAGCTCTGGAAGACAGGAAATTTGCCATTTTGGGCGATGCAGGAATCAATCAGAAAGTTCCAGCCAATTTTTGGGAGGAAATAACGAACGAAGCGATAAAAGCTTTTAAGGAAGGGAAGTTTTCCGAAGGTTTGGCCAATGGCATTGTAAAAGCCGGCGAGCAACTTAAAACCCACTTTCCGTATCAGGAAAACGATATAAACGAACTGTCGGATGAAATTTCATTTGGCGAAATCAAAAGAGACGATGAATAAAACAATCTATTTTATATTGCTTTTTACCGGATTAAGCCTCACAGCTTTGGCTGAAATTCCGGAGAGGCCAAGTCCGCCAAGGCTTGTAAACGATTTTGCCAGTGTGCTGGCACCCGACGAATACAACCAGCTTGAGTCGACACTAGAGCAATTTGCCCGCGAAACTTCCACACAAATTATAGTGGTTACCGTAAATGATTTGGAAGGTTACGATGCGGGTGATTATGCGTTCCGGCTGGGAGAAAACTGGGGCGTGGGTCAAAAAGGGAAAGACAATGGTATTGTTGTTCTTTTAAAACCCAAGGATGATGAGAGCAACGGGCAGGTTTTTGTGGCTACCGGTTACGGGCTTGAAGGTGTTTTGCCCGATGCCGTTGTGAATAGCACTGTTGTTGGCAATGAAATGATTCCTCATTTTAAAGAAAACAATTACTACAAAGGATTAACCAGCGGGTTAAAGGTGATTATGGATATTACCCGGGGTGAATACTCAGCGGAACAGTACCAGGAGTATTATGCCCGCGAAAGAAGTGGCGGTATTCCTGCCCTCCTTTTTATCATTTTGTTTTTTGTTATATTCCCTATTCTTCGGGGAAGAAAAAGAAGATTTTATTCGCCGGGAAAGAGTTTGCCTTTCTGGATTGCGATGGGAATGATGTCGGGCGGAAGTTCGCACCGCGGATCATTTAATAATTTTTCATCCG
>JAFGDX010000448.1 GCA_016931875.1 Prolixibacteraceae bacterium | reverse complement strand
ACGTAGGTGGGTACTGCAAACCCGGTGGTATGTCCAATCAGGCTTTCCAAAATTTCAATTCCTTTTCCCACGGGTGTGCGGAAATGCGAAAGTCCTTCTGACAGGTCGCATTGGTACATGTAGTACGGACGAACCCGGTTTTGTACCAGTTTGTGCACCAGTTTTTTCATAATCCGCGGGCAGTCGTTTACATTGGCGAGCAACACCGACTGGTTTCCCAGCGGAAAACCTGCGTCGGCCAGTTTTGCCAGCGCCTCTTTTGACGATGATGTGATTTCGCGCGGATGATTAAAGTGGGTGTTAATCCACAACGGGTTGTATTTTTTCAGCACCTTTATCAGGTTGTCGGTAATTCGGTAGGGCAAAACAACCGGCATCCTTGTTCCTATACGAACAATTTCAACATGCGGAATAGCAGTTATTTCCGAGAGCAGCCAGTCGATGTAATCATCTGAAAGCATCAGGGGGTCGCCACCCGATAAAAGCACATCCCTGATTTGGGGTGTATTTTTTATGTATTCAATCCCTTTCAGCAATTGCTGTTTGTTTGGAATGGAATCTACATCGCCCACTTTTCTTTTGCGTGTGCAGTGGCGGCAATACATGGAGCAAATGTTGCTCACATGAAAAAGAACCCGGTCGGGATACCGGTGCGTGATTCCCTCCACCGGGCTGTCGCTGTCTTCCGATAAAGGATCCCGAAGATCTGATTTTAATATGTTTAACTCGTCGATATGGGCAAATGCCTGTTTAAAAACAGGGTCGTTTTGATAGTTGTCATTGTCAATCAGCGACAAATAGTACGGTGTTATTGATAACGGAAAACGGTCCAGTGTTCTTTTTAACCGCTCTTTTTCGTCGGCCGGGAAATGAATTCCGGTTAAAAGTTCAAATTTGTCAATGGTTTTAATCGAGTTCTTTAACTGCCATTTCCAGTCTTTCCAGTTCGAAATGTTACTGTCGGACTTAATTTTTTTTGCAATTTCCTGTTGTACGTCGTTGAATATATCCATAAAAATTGTTTCTGTGCGAACAAAAATACTCAATATATTTGATCTGGCAAAAGCGGAATAGTTGGTTTTTTGATGATAGATATGCGCTTCTGTGTTATTAGCCAGAGTTTTGTAGGAATGTGTTAAAGGTTTTATTGGCTGGCGGGTTTTTCTTATTTAAATTAATTATGTTTTATGGAATAGATTTTTTTATTCCGGATTATAATGATTCTCTTCCAGATGATCTTCGTTGGTTAACATGGGTGAAGCTTCCAGGTTATCAATCTCAAGAAGATTTACCAGAAGTTCCAGTGTGTTTTTTACATTTCCAAGGGTGTTGTTGTCCAGCTTTTCCAGCTTTTCAGAGAGTTGCAAATGAAGCAGTGAGGGGATTTGGTGGAGGAGTTTTTCTCCTTTCGATGTCAATGCAATGGTCACAACTCTTTTGTCACCCGATTTGGGCAACCGGGCAACCAGGCCTTTGTTTTCCAGCCGGTTAATGATTCCGCTGGTGGTGCTTGAATTCAGGTGCAGGAATTTGCGTAACTCGCCCTGTGTTGTTTGATAATTTTTGGATTGATTCAGGTAATTCAGGCTAAGAATCTGCGGTATGCTCACACCATATTCTTTTTGAATTTTTTTTGATTCCAAATTAATGGAGCGTACTATTTTTCTGATTTTGATAAGAATTTCAGTCGTATCCATAAACGTATATTTACAGGGAAACAAAGGTAACATATATTTTTTTTATTCATCAAAAGAAATGTTTCGTACAGAACATTTCTTTGCAATGGAAAATCGGGAAAAAACGTATCTTTACTTCCGTTTTACAAAATGTGTTTATAATTTTATTGAAACCACAATCAAACTAAAAATCTAGTAAAAATGAAAACCGGAAAATTATTTTTCAGAAGTTTATGTATGGCGGGTGTTTTGGCTGTTTTTTTACAGGGAATGTTTTCCTGTCAGCCGTCGCAGCCGGAAGAGAAATTTATTGGCCTGCAGTTGTATTCTGTGCGCGATGCGATGAACGCGGATGCGGAAGGTACAGTTGCGCAGGTGGGTGAAATGGGCTACAAATTTGTAGAGGCCGCGGGGTATGCCGATGGTAAATTTTACGGAATGGAGCCTGTTGCTTTTAAAGAGTTGTGCGAAACCAACGGCCTGCAGTTTTTGGGCTCACACACGGGCCAGGATGTTCCTGATTCAACCAACTGGGAAAGTACCATGGCCTGGTGGGATGAATGTATTTCCGCTCACAAGGCAGCGGGTGTAACATGGATTGTTCAGCCCTGGATGGGAGGAACCGGTTACGAAAGCCTCGATGGGTTGAAACGGTACTGCGAGTATTTTAATGCGGTGGGTGAAAAGTGCAATGCAGCCGGAATACGGTTTGGTTATCACAACCACGACAACGAGTTTAAAACAGTACTGGAAGGAAAACCGGTGTACGACTGGATGCTGGAATTGACCGATCCGGAGAAGGTGATGTTTCAGCTCGATTTGTACTGGATTGTTGAAGGCGGGAAAAACCCGGTGGACTATTTTAACAACTATCCCGGAAGATTTGAGTTGTGGCACATTAAAGACAAAGAGGAAGTGGGCGCCAGCGGCAATATGGATTTTGAATCGATGTTTGCAGCGCAGAAAAAGTCAGGTTTTAAATACGGAATTGTTGAGGTTGAAGAATACAATTTTGAACCGATTGAAAGTTGCCGGAAAAGTTTGGAATGGCTGAATAATACAGATTATATAAAATTGTAATTGCCGGAAAGACACGGAAAAAGGGGGTGCCGATTGCGGCATCCCCTTTTTTTATACTTAAAACTTACCAAATTTACAGGTGAGTCCAAAATTCAGACCCCGTAAAACATCTTCGTCAGTTTGAAATAAATCGATTTTTGAAGTAAACCGGTAACTAACGCTGGCAGCAGCCCGAAACCAGCGGGTGAGGTTGAATTCAAGTTCTGCCGCCGGTTCAAAAACAAAAAACAAGTCGTGGTCGAGCTCATTAAAGGGATATTCTTCCCAGTAATCATGGCCGTAATCTTCAATTAAAGCTACTCCGCCAAGACCAAAAAGAACCGGGAAGGACAAATGCACGGGCATGGTTCCGCCCACTATGGGCTCGATAAAAATCCCGCCGTAGCCCCCGGCCAGCGTGTATTCCAGCGGGTGATTGTCGTAATACGTGTGGTAATCAAGGTTGTTTGCAAACCCGTAACCACCTATCCCGATAGCCAGCGAGTGGTCGAAGATAAACGCACCGCGGGCGCCGGTAATAAACGCATCTTTGCCGTCAATTTGTGTGTACCCGAACGAAATGGCGCCATAACCGCCATTGCTTTTGTTTCGCGAAAAAATGGTCTGAATTTCCTCGTCGTTGTTAAAAAGATCCTGTGCTTTGGCAAAAGTTGCCCCCACTGCCAAAATAAGCAGTAATGTAATTTTTTTCATGGCTAATAAATAATTTGTTGTTTGTTAACTGTTATATTTCTGTTATTGTGTTGGTTGTAAATTTTTTTCAGAAAAGGTATTTTACGGTGAAAGCAAAATCAAATAGTTGAACATCGAAGGTTTCGCGGCCAAACAATTCAAAGTAAGGTTTTGCTTCCAGTCCCACCGAAAGCGGGATTTCATAAAAAACATATTCCAGTCCGGCCAGTCCGTCCAGTCCTGCAATAAGCGATGTTTTTTTTGAATACCAGCGCGAGTTGGTATCGTAATGTACCACATCCCACGTTTCGTAACCGCCATGAATACCGGCGCCGTAGAAGAATACCAGTTGTTCTGAAAAATCAAAAAGATCAAACCGGTGGAATTCCTTTAGGGCATGCAGTTGTAATCCGCGGTCGCGGGTGCTTAATAAAATTTTGTACGAATTGGTATCGTCGGTATAAAACCGGTATTCAAAGCCTGAAGAAAGGCCTCCGCGAATACCCACAGCATGTTGGTATCCCTGCGCATTTGAAAACAAGGCAGGAACAAGAAAAATGGCTAATATTAAAATTCGTTTCATAAGCGTTGCTGAATTGAAAATAAATATTAATTATAAGGTAGAACGTTTCCCGAGCCCGAAATATGTTTTTCAATGCTGGGATTTCCGTAATAAAATACACTTCCGCTTCCCGAGATGGATGCTTTCAGATGATTGTCGACATTGACCCACATGTTGCCCGAGCCCGAAATGGAAGCTTCACAGTTACGCAATGTTAAATTGTAGGCATCAATTTTTCCGGAGCCGCTGACCGCAAAATCGGCAAAATTGGAAGAGCCGGATAAATCGAGGCGTCCGGAGCCGGAAATAACAGCATCGAGATCCAAAGCATCAATTGCTGTTTCAATTCTGCCCGAGCCTGAAACAACTACATCCATGTGGTCGGTTACAAAATAATCGGTGGTAATGACCCCTGAACCGCTCTGAACAATTCCTTCCAAATGGGGGGTGGTAATGTAAACTTCCATGGGCAAACGGTTTTTTACATTGTGAATACCGCGGACATAAATCCGTAACCTGTCTCGGGTTACATTGGTTTCAATGTAAGGCAGGATGTTCGATTCGGCATT
>JAFGDX010000447.1 GCA_016931875.1 Prolixibacteraceae bacterium | reverse complement strand
TAATTTCTACTTGAAATGGGAAAATAAAGTATGCCACAGATTCAATTATTTCAGGGTAAATTTTGCTGAAAGCGCTGCATTGGAATCGCCTCCTGCAAAAACGGTAAACTCACCCGGTTCGGCATAAAAATCGAGGTTGGGGTGATAAAATGCCAGCTCTTCAGAATGCAGGGTAAAAGTTACTTTTTGTGTTTCCCTTTTTTTCAGAAAAACTTTTTTGAACCCCTTTAATTCGCGCAAAGGACGGGTTATTGAAGCCACTTCATCGCGCACATACAATTGCACCACCTCCTCCCCGTCAAAACTTCCGGTGTTGGTTACTTCTACTGATACCAGAAGCGATTCACCGGTTGAAAAAACCGGTTTATCCAACTGAAGGTTTTTATATTCAAACGAAGTGTAACTTAAACCGTAACCAAAAGGAAACAAGGGCGAGTTGGGCACATCAAGATAGTTCGATTTAAATTTGGTGAATTGCTCCCCTTCCTGCGGCCGGCCCGTATTTCTAATGGCATAGTAAATGGGGATTTGCCCCACATTTCGCGGGAAAGTAGCTGTAAGTTTTCCTGAAGGATTATAATCGCCAAAAATAACATCGGCCAGTGCATTTCCGGTTTCAACACCCGCGTGCCACACCTGCAGCAGGGCATCCGCCAGTTCATTTTCTTCGCCAAGCGTCATGGGGCGCCCGCTCATGTTCACAATTACCAGTGGGTTTCCGGTTTTCGCCAAGACCCGCAGCAGTTTTTTCTGGTTTTCGGGGAGCGATATATCCGAACGACTGGAAGATTCCCCGGTCATTTCAGAAGCTTCGCCAACCACTGCCACAACCACATCGGCTTTTTTTGCCAATAAAATCGCCTCATGTAACATCGTTTCAGGCGAACGTTCATCAATTTCAATTTTAGGCCCGAAGACATTAATTTTTTCAGCAAATTCCGGATCGTCCGAAATATTGGCACCTTTGGTATACAGAATATTTACGGTGTTGCCTGCCGTGTTTTTAAATCCTTCCAGAACGGTAACGGCATATTTTGGATCGCCGGTTGGCGCCCAGGTTCCCAGCATGTTGTTCCGGCTGTCGGCCAGTGGGCCAACCAATGCCACAGTTCCCGACTTTTTCAATGGCAAAACCTGGCGGTCGTTTTTTAATAGAACCATCGAACGCGCCGCAGCTTCACGGGCCACTTTCCGGTGTCCGGCATTTAAAATATCTTTTCCAGGGCGGGCATCATCAAAATACCGGTACGGATCGTCAAACAAGCCTAGTTTGTACTTGGCTTCCAGAATGCGACGACAAGCTTTGTTGATATCATGTTCCGAAACTTTTCCTTCTTCGAGTGATTTTTCCAGCGTGGTTAGAAAGCCTTCACCAACCATGTCCATATCGAGGCCAGCTTTTAATGCCAGCGCCGAAACTGCCTGCAAATCACCCAATCCGTGGGCAATCATTTCATTCACCGAAGTATAATCTGAAACCACAAAACCATCAAATCCCCATCTTTCACGCAAAACATCAGTCAACAGCCACTGATTTGCGGATGCGGGCACACCTTCCACATCGTTAAACGACGACATGACGCTTCCCACACCTGCGTCGACCGCCGCTTTGTAAGGCGGAAAATAGTCATTAAACATTCTCAGCCGGCTCATGTCCACCGAATTGTAATCGCGTCCTGCCTCCGAAGCGCCGTACAACGCAAAATGTTTTACGGTAGCCATCATGGTATTGGGGCGGCTCAAATCATCCTGCTGATAGCCTTTTACCATAGCTTTTGCAATGTGCGATCCCAGATAGGGGTCTTCACCGGCACCTTCTGAAATACGCCCCCAGCGCGCATCGCGAGAAATATCTACCATGGGCGAGAAATTCCAGAAAATACCGTCGGCAGTAGCTTCGGTTGCCGCAACCTGCGCGGTTTTTTCAATCAGTTCCATATCCCACGAACAGGATAATCCGATGGGCAGCGGAAAAGTGGTTTTGTAACCGTGAATAACATCGGAGCCAAACAACATCGGAATACCCAACCGGCTTTCATCCACAGCCAGCTTTTGTGCCTGCCGTGTTTTTTCGGGGCCGTATACACCAAAAATTCCGCCTACTTGACCTGACTTAATTTTTGATTCCACATCGGTACTTACCACCGAACCGGTTGGAATTCCACCACCTGGAGTTATCAGATTTAACTGACCTATTTTTTCCTGAAGAGTCATTTGTGACATTAATTTGTCAACAAAAACATTCATTTCTGAATCAGTATTATTTTGTGAGGTTGTACATGAAAAAAGGATTCCCAACAGACTCAAAAAAAGAAGTTTACGTAATTTCATTGCTTAGCTATTTTTATATTCATAAATCACCGTTCAAACAAAACAGACTTAACTGTGAAACTCTGGCTCTCTTCATCCCGAAACTGGTTGGTATATGGAGAATATGTTTGAACCGTAAAAGAATAATTTTTTGAATTTAGTTTTAAAATTCTCAAAAAACCGTTGCCGCCATTTTGCGAGCCCTGCACTCCCGACTGATAGTTGGCTAAAAACTGGTAAACCGGCCAGCCATCGTGGTTGACGGAAAACAAAGTGCCGACTCCGCCATTGAGGATATGTCCTGAAAAAACAAAGCGAATGTTTTTGTTTTTTTTAACCAGTTTATTCCATATCTGTTCTCCGTTGTTTACTGTTGTTTGGAAGGTGTCTTTGCCAATTCCGTAGCTCTGCGGACTCCATTTGTCATTGGTATCAACTCTTGTACTATCCGAATACATGTAGCAATGGGTATTTAAAATTACCGTTCTGTCGGAGTACTGTTCTGAAATTTGGCCGGCCCAGTCCAGCACTTCATTTCTCGGCCCAAATTCCAGCGAAAGGATGAGCCATTTTTGTTTGTCCTTTTCAAAAAGATAATACACATTTTCCATTTTGCCTTTTTCGAAAACACCTCCAAATGCTGGTAGCTGGCTCATGGTTTCAACCGGGAAAAAGGAGTTGAACAAATCGGTATTCCGCGTATCGGCAAATATTCCCGGAGCACTTCCCATGTCATGATTTCCAACGGCCAAAACATAAGGCACCCGGTTGTTGAGTTTGGAAAATGCTTCTTTTACCACTGTCCATTCCTGCTTGCTGTTATTTTGGGTAAGATCTCCCTGCTGCAGCACCAAATCAATATCTTTTGCATTTTCCGAAATCCAGTCAATCTGACTATGCAAAATTTCCGGGTATTTTTCAGCATATGTTTGTGTGTCGGGCAGAAGAACAAAAGTGGTTACTTTTTCTGCATTGTGGCAGGCTGCCAAAAGAAAAACCGCAACCACCAATAAAAACCCTTTAAATTTGTAATTGTATTTTCTCATGGTTAATCAACTTTTACAATTTCTGATTTTTCCGAAATTCCGTTTTCATTAAATGCCTCGATAGTAAAATAGTAGCTTGTGGCTTTATCCAGGCAGCGCATCAACAATTGAGTATCGTCGTATAAAAGCCACGAGTTATACAGTTTATCAGGAGCAATTCCCCAGCGAATATTGTATCCCTGGGCGTTTTTAACGGGTTTCCATGAAAAAGTGGCATCCCGGCGGTCGGTTTCACGCTGAACGGAAAAGCCTTTTACTTCAGCGGGTTTATTTCCCAATCCCGTACCAAACACCCTGATTTCTGACATAGCCAGGTTGTTTCCAGGCACTTCCACATTTTTATAACGAATAAACCTTGCGTTCACAGGCTGGCTGAGCGGGATGTAGGCATTTGGAGAATCCTTGTAACTGTTCCGCCGGTCAACCACCATCTGCCAGTTGCTGCCGTTGGCGGATACTTCTAAAGTAAACCTATGTCGCAGACCCTCTGTACGTGTGTAGATCCCCGATTCATGATCATGAAAATTCAATTGAAAAGCGTAAATATTTCCGGGATTCTGCATTTCAATCTGCACCCATTGCTGGTCGTCATTGGCTTCGGCTACCCAAAATGATTTTGGATTTTCATCGGTCAGCACTTCCGATAAAATTTCACCGGCATCGTTTTTTTTCAGCGGCATCTTGGTAATGTCATAATCATTATCGGTAGAAGTACTTTTTTTGATTTGCATTTTTGAAGATGAAACCGTCACCTTTCCTTTGTAGGAGAGCAGCATCCAGCCACAATGCTGCCCTGCTTTGGTTGGATGATCGGGGCCAAAACGCGGATAATCGCCGTAATGCGTATTTGAATGCATAAGATCATTATCATCAAAACCAACAGGAAACATACACAGGCGACGTTCCCAGTGCGAATTGGATGCCAGTGCCATTGTTGCAAAATGCCAGTACTGTCCGTTGGTTTGTTTTACGGTAATTCCATGTCCGGCGCCGTTGGTAAAACCTCCCGGTTTAAAACTCATGGGGTTGTTTTTCATGTAAGTAAAAGGGCCCAGCGGTGTTTCGCCAATGTACACACCGTCGCCATACACGTTAAACTGTGTTCCGGGAGCAGCATACTGCAAATAGTATTTTCCCTTGTGTTTGGTCATGGATGCCCCTTCCATATATCCTTCTTTTAGGGTAGGATGAAAATTGTTTTCGCCAAACCGTTCCCAGCCGTGTTCTTCTTCATTCAGGTTTATCAGTTCTTTTTTTACACCGGTTTCCAGCATTCGGTCATCTTTGTTTAACTCTTTAACACTGATGGGGTACACATTCGATGAACCCCAGTATAAATAGGTTTTTCCGTCGTCATCAATAAACAACTCCGAGTCCTGAATATTGTTGGAAATCGATGCAGTAGGTGTCCATTTTCCGCTTTTGGGGTCATCGGTATACAAAATGCTTCCGTAACCCGCCGGGTCGCCTGCAAAATAAAGTACAGAATCGTTGTAATTGAATGCAGTTGGAGCGTTGCACCCTTCAAAAAACCACTGTTCCGGTTTAATAAAATCCCAGTGGAGTAAATCGGTGGAATGCCAGTATCCAAAGGAACGTGTAACAAACATGTAATATTCGCCCCGGAATTCAACCACCGCCGGATCGGCCCCTGAACGATACGAAATATTCCTGCTTGAATTATAAACCATGTATGTGTAGTCAATATCCAAAGGATTACAGTAGGTGGGCGGAATGTACTCCTGCGAAGAAACCGGATCCGGCAAAGCCAGACTGAATCCTGTGAGTAAAAACAGCAACAGTTTTAGTTTCATATTTCAGTTTAAAAAATTATTTCTCGTTTAAATACGGGCTTTCAAACCCTAAAGTTAGTAATCCCCTCTGAACATCTTCATTTTTTATAAACAGGTCCCACAACAATCCGCTGCGGTAATTTTCAATCATCACCGGAATAGGCCCCTGATCGATGGCCAGGTAACGAGGCAAAACCCAGTTGTATTCCTGACTGTAGGCGTCGTACGGGCCATATTCCCCAACCAGCGAGTCAGCTTCCACATACAGGTATTTCAGAAACTGCATCGATTCGTTGGGTGTGTACGGAAACGAGGATAGTGCCGCGGTTGGCGAAATAACGCCCAAATCTGCTTCACCGGGATGATGACCGGCATAACCTTTCATTGAATAACTGGAGGTGAGTCCCCACTGATTTTCACCGTAGCCTTTAAAATTTTTTGGATTATCAACACAATATTTATAGTGAATGAGTGCCTGATTCTGATTCAATTTCCAGTAATCGGCATACTTGTCTTTCAACCCGTCAGGATTTAGCCCCAGATAAGAATAATGCGCCCAAAAAAGCGGCCCGGTCGGATCGTCGCTGTGTTCGTAGAAATTTAAAACAGTGGGCAACCCGTAATACACTGTATCATTTGCAATTTTGCCGTTGCGTGCCCATCCTTGGTGGTAAACCTCCGGTTCAACAGGATGTGTGGGTGAGGCAGCTGCCAAAACATACATTATCAAACATTCGTTGTAACCTCCAACCGGGAAGTTCATTTCCCATCCGAAATCGGGCGACCAGTGCCAGTATAAAACATCTTCGCCCTTTGTGTACCAGTTCCATTCCACCTCTTCCCAAAGTTGCTGAATATCGGCCACCAGTTTTTGTTCAGCTTCATTTCCGTTTCTGAAATACTCTGCTACCGTCAAAAGTCCCTGAATCATAAATGCCGTTTCCACCAAATCGCCGCCGTTGTCTTTTTTGCTAAATGGTTTCGTTTTTCCGGAGGGGCCGTCGAGCCAGTGCGGCCAGGCGCCATGAAAACGGTCGGCTTTGGCAAGATAAGCAACAATTTTCTGAAATCGTTCCAAAGCCTGTTCGCGGGTGATAAATCCGCGCTCCACCCCCACCAGAATGGCCATTACCCCAAAACCGGATCCACCCAGTGTTATCACATCCTGGTCGTTCTGAGGATAAATATTGTCCATGTGAATACGTTCGCGGGCCATGCCCGAAACAGGTTCCGCACCGTTCCAGAAATATTGAAAGGTTTGATATTGCACCACATCAAGCAGCGAATCTGTTAAAATGGCTGGCGTTTTTTCGACGATTTTGTTTGTCTTTTTCTGTGATGTGTTGCAAGCTGAAAAACTTAGTACAGTTAACAGCGCTGCCGTTATGTATGTGATCCTCTTTTTTTTCATCATTTCAATAAGTAAAACCTAATTTGGTAAGACCGGACTGAACTTCAGGACATGACATAAGCAAATCCCAAACCAGACCTGTCCGGTAATTTTCAATCATAATAACAATGGGCCCCTGGTCGATGGCCAGGTATGAACCGGCCACCCATCCCTCCGTCATATCAAAGGCATCATAAAATCCATATTCTCCCCAAAGGCGATCGCCAAGTGTGTAGTAAAAAAAACGGATGGCTTGCATCGATTCTTCAGGGGTGAACGGGAGCGACGAGATGGCTGCAGTTGGGGAAATAACTCCCAAATCGTTGGTGGGCGAATGCGCCGAATACCCTTCCGGATTGTCGCTGGCTGTTAATCCCCAGCAATTGTCGCTGTAGCCAACAAAATTGTTTGGATTTTCAATACAATGTTCGCGGTTAATCAACGTATGGCTTTTATTTTGGAGCCAGTAGTTGGCATATTGGTCGGAAAGATTTTTCGGATTGATTCCCAAAAAGGAATAATGCGCAAAAAACAGCGGGCCTCCATAATCATATCCCAGCGGTAAATTGATACTGTAAAAATTTTTTCCGTTGATTATTGCACCATTTTTG
>JAFGDX010000446.1 GCA_016931875.1 Prolixibacteraceae bacterium | reverse complement strand
GGCAAAATTATTTTGGACTGGGAATAAACAAATGGGATCGGAGATTTGTAATCTCCGATCCTATTCTGCGATTGAGCAAAAGGCATTAGTTTGTGACAAATTGCAGAACCCAAAGACAAAAAACAACCATTATTTCGTGTTCCACGTGGAAAACCATATCAATCAATAACTTTTACATCGTTTTATTCAAATTCATTTCAAAAAACTATTTTTACAAAAAATTTGATGTTTTGGAAAAAGGATTGGTAATAAAATCAACGGGAAGCTGGTATACCGTAGAAAGTGAAAACGGGGAGCTTTTTGAATGCAAAATCAAGGGAAATTTCCGGATAAAAGGTATAAAAAGTACCAATCCTGTTGCGGTTGGCGACCGTGTTGATTTCTTAATACAACCAAAATCAGGAGAAAACGACCCGAAAAACATGGGATTAATCACTGCCATTTCCGACCGTAAAAACTACATCGTACGCCGCTCTCCAAATCTTTCCAAACAGTCGCACATTATCGCTGCAAATATCGACCAGGCTATTTTAATTGCCACAATCAATTACCCGGTTACAACTACCACATTCATTGACAGGTATTTAGCTTCGGCAGAGGCATACCGAATTCCGGTGCTTCTGGTGTTTAACAAAACCGACCGCTATAATAAAACCCAACAGGAAGAACTGCAAAAGTTAACAACTATTTACAAAAAAATAGGATATAAATGTTTGGCAACCTCTGCTGAAAACAAACAGGGAATAGAAGAACTCAAACAAGCAATAAAAAACAAAACAAATGTAATTAATGGCCACAGTGGAGTAGGAAAGTCGACATTAATAAATCTTATCCAGCCCGGACTAAACATCAAAACAAAAGAAATTTCCGATGTTCACAAAACCGGAAAACACACCACAACCTATTCAACTCTTTATAAACTATCGTTTGGAGGATATATTATTGATACACCGGGAATTAAGGGTTTTGGAATGCTTGATATGGAAGCCTGGGAGATTACCCATTATTTTCCTGAAATATTTAAAATTTCGCAAAAATGCCAGTACAATAACTGTTCGCACACACACGAACCGGGTTGTGCAGTAAAAGCCGCTGTTGAGCAGGGAGAAATTGCCACTTCCAGATTTATCAGTTATTTGGGTTTACTTGAATCGGATGATAAATACCGCCCTGCGTACTAACCTATTCTGAGCTTTCAATAAAACATTATTTTTCATGAATGAAAATGCTGATACACAAGTTTGGCTTTTGCCTTTCCAATTGAATTGGCTAACTGACTTTCTGTTAACTCTTTAATATGTTTTACAGATTTAAAATCCTTAATCAATTTTTGCATTGTTTTTTCACCAATTCCGCCAATTGAATTTAACTCGGAGTTAATAAAAGTATTTGATCGTTTATTCCGGTGAAAAGTGATACCAAAACGATGCGCCTCATCGCGCAAATGTTGTATTATTTTTAATGATTCAGAGTTTTTGTTGATATAAATAGGAACAGAATCACCCGGGAAATAAATTTCTTCCAACCGTTTTGCAATGCCAATTATTGTAATCTTTCCTCTTAAATTAAGTTTATCGAGTGCTGAAACTGCCGATGAAAGTTGCCCTTTACCACCATCTATTACAATAAGTTGCGGTAATTCCTTTCCTTCTTCCAACTGTCGTTTATAACGCCGGTAAACTACCTCTTCCATGGAAGCAAAATCATTGGGCCCTTCTACCGTTTTTATATTAAAATGGCGGTATTCCTTTTTAAACGGTTTTGCATTTTTAAAAACAACACAGGCCGCCACCGGATTGGTTCCCTGCAAATTGCTGTTGTCAAAACATTCAATCCTTTTTGGTAGTTCCGATAATTGTAAATCTTTTTGAATTGTTTTCAAAATACGCTCTTCTCTTACTCTTGGGTTTTTTAGAACAATTTGCTTGTCTTTCTCGAGACGATAATATTTTGCATTACGTTGTGAGAGTTCCAAAAGGCTGCGTTTTTCACCGCGTTTGGGAATAACAAAGCGAATATCATCGAAAACATTTGCTAACCTAACAGGAACCAGTATTTCTTTGGCATTACTAAATATTTTCTGTCTGATATCTACAATACCTGCCAACAGAAGATCTTCAGTAGATTCGTTTAATGTTTTTCTAATTTCAAGAGTAAAGGTCTGAATTATTGCTCCTTTTATAATTTTCAGATAGTTTATATAGGCAAATTTTTCATCTTCATCAATGGTAAAAACATCCACATCGGTAATATTGGGAGAAACAACGGTGGAGCGGCTTTGGTAACGTTTTAGCGAATCGTATTTTTCTTTAATTTTAAGCGCTTCTTCAAACTGAAGTTGTTGTGCCATCTCATCCATTTTATTTTCCAGATGAGCAATGACACCTGAAATATTTCCCTTTAAAATATTTACAATGTCTTCAATTCCTTCATTGTACTTTTCTTCTGACTGAAACCCTTCGCAAGGCCCATAACAATTGCCAATGTGGTATTCCAAACACACCTTAAACTTTCCTTTTTTGATGTTTTCCTGACTAAGGTGGTAATTACAGGTTCTTAATTTATATTCTGATTTAAACAGTTCGAGCAATGTTCTTACAGTGTAAATGGACGTATACGGACCAAAATACTTGGACCCATCCTTAATAAGATTCCTGGTTTTAAAAACCCTGGGGAACGGCTCGTTTTTTACACAAATCCATGGATAACTTTTATCGTCTTTTAGCCGGATATTATAGCGAGGCTGGTATTTTTTTATCAGGTTGTTTTCCAAAAGCAACGCATCCTGCTCTGTTTCAACAACCATGTGTTTAATATCCCGAATATTTCGAACCAAAATTGCTGTTTTGCG
The DNA here is from genome assembly GCA_016931875.1 of Prolixibacteraceae bacterium. GTDB lineage: Bacteria > Bacteroidota > Bacteroidia > Bacteroidales > Prolixibacteraceae > Draconibacterium. The sequence continues at coordinate 2,054 of JAFGDX010000446.1, read as the reverse complement.
GTATTCATGATTTTTGGAGAAATAAGAGGAAACGCGTTTTTTTAAATTTTTGGCCTTTCCTATATAAATAATTGTGTTTGTATCATCAAAAAACTGGTATATCCCCGGTTTGTCAGGCAAAACGGAAATTAGTGATTTCAGATCATCCAGGTTCTTATTTGATGTTTTGTATTTCAATACCTCACCAAAATTTGCGGATTAAACTTTTTAATTTCATCTTTTTTGGAGCTATGAATAAATTCAAGGTCGCACACAAAACTAAAATAGGTTGTTTTCACTCCGGCTCTTTTTGCCAGATTTAATGCAGCAAAAGCTGTTCCCCCTGTGGCAAGCAAATCATCGTGAATTAACACCACGTCCTCTTTATTGAGGGCATCAACATGCATTTCCACACTATCAATACCATACTCCAATTCGTAGGTTTCACTTAAAACTTGTGCAGGCAGCTTTCCTTTTTTCCGAACGGGAACAAAACCTGCATTCAATCTACTGGCTATGGCTCCCCCAAAAATAAATCCGCGCGACTCGAGACCCACAACCTTACTTATATTTCTATCTTTGAATTCGCTCACAATTGAATCCACAACTAAATTAAAAGCCTCCCTGTTTTTTAACAAAGTTGTGATGTCTTTAAAATTGATTCCTTTTTTGGGAAAATCTGGTATTTCCCGAATTTCTTTCTTTAGGTTCATAAATTGATTTTTGTTTCACGTGGAACATTAACGACCAAGCATTATTAAAAGTACATTGATATCCGCCGGCGATACCCCGGAAATCCGTTTTGCCTGTCCGATGGTTTTTGGTTTTATCTGTTCCAATTTTTGTCTTCCTTCTGTGGAAATAGATATTAATTTATCATAATTAAATTTGTTCTCAATATTGATGTCTTCAAACTTTTCCAGTTTTTCGGCAAGTAATTTCTCACGGTTAATATACCCTTCATACTTAATGGAAATTTCTGCTCCTTCAATAATTTCATATTTTCGTTCGTCGGGAACCCTTTTGAGAAATTGCTGAAACGGGGTGATGTATTCAATCAAATCAAATATTGAAATCTGAGGGCGTAAAATAATATCAATTAACTTCACGCCTTGTTTCAGTTCAGACGTATTTTTCTCTGTAAGTAACTGATTTACAAACCTTGGCTTCACACTGAACTGTTTGATAAAATCAATTATTTCTGAAATTAAGTTCATTTTTTCATCCAGAAGTTTTTTCCGTTCAGGAGAAGCGAGCCCAAGTTTATATGATTTTTCAGTGAGTCGAATATCGGCATTGTCCTGCCGGAGTAAAATTCGGAATTCAGCCCGGCTTGTAAACATCCGGTATGGTTCATCCACACCTTTGGTTACCAAATCGTCGATAAGAACACCAATATATGCTTCATTCCTTTTCAAAACAAATTCCTCACCAGATTTTTGAGCTTTCAGGTGAGCATTTATTCCAGCCATGATTCCCTGGGCACCTGCTTCCTCGTAACCTGTAGTACCATTGATTTGGCCTGCAAAAAAAAGATTTTTTACCAGTTTGGTTTCCAAGGTATGATTCAATTGCGTAGGGTCAAAATAATCATATTCAATTGCATAGCCCGGCCGGAATATTTTCGCTTTTTCCAATCCGCGTATTTTATGCAAAGCCTTGTACTGAACATCCCAGGGCAACGACGAAGAAAATCCGTTTAAATAATATTCAATTGTATTTTCCCCTTCGGGTTCCAAAAACAACTGGTGTTTTTCTTTTTCAGAAAAAGTAACCAGTTTTGATTCAATACTGGGGCAATAGCGCGGACCAGCGCCTTGAATGGTTCCATCAAACATCGGCGAGAACTCAAAACCCAATTCGAGTTCTTTGTGAACAACCGGGTTGGTATGTGTTATCCAGCACGAGCGCTGTTCCAATTTCGTTTCGGTACCAGGCAGGTACGAAAATTTATAATTTCCTGAATCTCCTTTTTGTTCTGTTAAAGCTGAAAAATCAATGGTTCTTCCATCAATCCGAACAGGTGTACCCGTTTTCAACCGCCCGGTTTTAAACCCTATATCAAACAGTTGTTC
>JAFGDX010000445.1 GCA_016931875.1 Prolixibacteraceae bacterium | reverse complement strand
GAAATTCCGGTTTATCTGGCCAAACGAAAAGCCACTCCCTTCTCTTCTGCATTAAAAGAAAATGACCTGTTAATTACGGCCGATACCATTGTGTGGATTAACGGCCATGTTTTGGGAAAACCGGCCGGCGCTGACGAAGCAAAACAAATGCTAACCCAGCTAAGCGGGCACGAACACCAGGTAATATCGGGGGTGTGTCTTACTTCAACCCAAAAACAAACCACATTTTTTTCTGTTTCCAATGTGTTGTTTAAAACCCTTTCCGAAAACGAAATCGATTTTTACATTTCTCATTTCAAACCATTCGATAAAGCCGGGGCATATGGTATTCAGGAATGGATTGGTACCATTGGAATTACCCACATCGAAGGTTCATTTTACAATGTGATGGGCCTCCCTGTTCAAAAATTATACGAAGAGATTCTCAAATTTTGAAACCCTTTTAAAAAGGTTTCGTTTTTTAATGTGTTATAAAACAATTAATTATTAAAATTTATTGTTAAACTCTTTCAGTGGATAATTCGTAACTTGAATATAAAACTAATTATTCCAAAAAAATGAAACATTCGTTACAACTTTTTACAATCTTTTTTCTCGTTGTTTTTGTTGTGGGTGGATGTGTTAAAAAACAGGATAAACAGGTACGCGTAGGTTTTTTAATTCATGCATTAGACAAGGAAAGATGGGAAAATGACCAGGACTTTTTTGTACAAAAAGTTCAGGAACTTGGAGGAACCGTAGAAGTTCGGATTGCCGATAATGATGCCGGAAAACAACTGGCTCAGGCAAAAGAACTGCTCACCAATGGTGTTGATGTATTGGTAATTGTGCCAGTTGACCAGTTTGCTGCTGCTGAAATTGTGAACGAAGCCCATTCCCAAAATGTAAAAGTTATTTCCTACGACCGGTTGATTAAAAACTGCAAGCTCGATTTTTATGTATCTACCGACAATGTTGAAATCGGGGCGCTGCAGGCCAACTATCTTACCACCATCAGGCCCACCGGAAATTATGCTTTGATTGGTGGCGCCAGAAGCGATAACAACAGCCAGTTTCTTTATTTGGGACAGATGAATGTCCTTCAACCCTTGATTGAAAAGGGGGATATTAAAATTGTTTATAACGAATTTACCAATGCCTGGGAAGAAGAAGAAGGGTATGAACACACCAAAAAGTTACTGGCAGGCGGAGAGAAATTAGATGCCATTATTGCCGGAAATGACGCCATTGCAATGGGAGCTATCAGAGCATTGCGCGAAGCCGGAAAAACAGAGGAGGTACTCGTGGCCGGAATGGATGCCGATTTAAGAAATTTGCAGGAAATTGTCGCCGGACATCAAACCTGCACCATTTACAAACCCTATGAAAAGCTGGCGGCAACGGCTGCTGAACTGGCTACAAAACTGGGGCGTGAGGAAGAATGTGAACGCACATTTCAAACCATTAGCAACGGCGCAATGCTCGTTCCCGCTGTTTTTCATGAAGCAATGATTGTGAACAAGGAAAATTTAAAACTTACAGTAATTTCTGAAGGATACCAAACCGAAGAAGAAGTTTACCGGTAAATGTTTTTTTGAGATTTCCAGTACCAAAAACAAAGAAATCAGATATTTGAAAAAAATTGATTGGTGCCGGAATTGATTTATCTGAACAGGGAAATAATTTGCGAATCTGGTTTTTGATTGGCTATTATTTCTCCTTTCGGATTCAGTATGTTTATTTGCTTAACTGAATTTTCAGGAAGGAGTAAAATCAAATCGTTAATATCATAATAAGATAAACACCCCGGCGGAATGCCAAAAGCCTGTTCAGGATGATAAAATTTGGTTTGAATAAGGCTTATGTAGGATTGCGAAGTTTCATTTAAAACAATTTTTGAAAACGGATTTCTAAGTGCAGCGTAATGCAGAACTACGTTGCTGATAATCCCTTCAGCAAAAATATCGGGGCGCATGTCAGGAAATTCTTTTTCCAGATACTGAACAACCAAATCAAGCGCTTCGGCCTGAATTCCGGTAACACTTTTGCCAACCAGATTGGCTCCAAAGGTATAGTTGAAAGGGATATTATTTACAAATCCGTCGCCACGGAATTCAGGATCACTTAGTTCGCCAATTCCGGGAAGATCGGCACAAATAACCGTGTATCCCAAATCGAGGAAAGCAGGCAAAAGTTCTGATTCCGCTGATTTTTGCTTTCCTTCAGCATGCAGCCAAAGGAGCAGTTTTTGAGCCGGCTCCCCAACTTCTCTGATTTTGTAGAGCGGGAGCGCATAATCCTGCCGGTTGTTCTCCAAAAAATATTTTTCAATTTCAAAACCTTCGCTGATAATTTTTCCGGTATAAACTGCGGCAGTCATTTTCCGGTTGAAATCAATTCCGGCCGTTTCCTTTACCTTTTGCTGCAACTCATTTCCAAAAGGCTCTTTTTTTGAATAATATTTTTGATTGAGGCTGAATATGGTTTCGCCTTTTAACGAAGTTCCTGCTTGCCCGGTTGAAGTTACCCAAAGTTCTTCCGGCGAAAAAGGAGTAATTGTGTGATCGGTGTTGTCGCCCGGGTTATTCAGGTGTTTCTGGAAAAAGGCATAAACGGTTTCGCGGTTTTGTTTCGTGGACTCGTGAACGCCAAAATCTTCTGCAAACTGAATATTTTCCTGTTTTCCCAAAGCCAGATACGATTTTTGAACTTCTGCAAAAGTTTCGCGAGCGCCCTGCTGGCTGAAAAAGTCGTGGGTGGTGGTTAGAATCAATACCGGTTTGGGTGCGCGCATGTGAAGAAAATCCGGATGGTCGAGCCCGTTTTTTATAAAATGATAGGGGTTTTGTTCGGCATCCTGCGGTCCAATGGATTGAAGCAAACGCGTAAAGTTGGTAATGTAACATTCGGGGGCGGCCGCATAAATCCGGTCGTCATAAGCTGCAATCAAAGCCGTTTGTGTTCCGCCTCCCGACCGGCCGGTAATTCCAATCCGTTTGGCATCCACTTCTTTTCGGGTTTCCAGGTAGTCAACCGCACGAACACCATCCCATATAAAATAGTCCGACAAAGAAGTGCCGGTGAGCAAGGTTTGTGCTCCGGCGTAGGAATGTTCGGTGGTTGAGCCGCCGATTTCTGATTTTCCGTTTTCAGAATCGGGATATTGCAGCCGTTCTCCCTGTCCAATCGGGTCGATGGCAAAAACAATAAAACCCTTTTCCACCAGGTTTAAAATTACCTGCTGGTAGGTTTCGCTCCTGAAACCCAGTTCGGTATGCCCCGAAACATAAATGACAGCCGGTGCCGGATTTTGTCGTTGACGCGGTAAAAACATACAACCCGTAACATAAAAAGCGGGGTGCGATTCAAAGATGATTTTTTCAACCGTAAAATTTTCCCGTTCAATCGTTCCGGTAATTTTTGCCTGTAACGGCGTTTTTTCAAATTTTTTAAGTGAAGCGTCAAAAACCGTTTTTATATTGTTTTGATATGCCAGCCACTCTTCCTGCGTTTGCAATTTCTTAATTTTTTCGCTTCGTTCCTGGAGCATTGTCAGCGCTTCATTGGTAATGATTTTGTACAATACTTCATTATTGTTTTTGTGCAGAATCCACTGGCTTTCGTTGCCCCGGTTATTGCTAAAAACAGAATAGTTGCCCTGCTGTGAATACGAAATTGTTACAAATCCTGAAACTAAAAAAAAGATAAAAAGTAGCCGGTTCATACGTAAATTTTAATTTTGAATAAAGGTAACCAAATCTGAGTATTATTTTTTGTGAAAATGCCACAATGTTAATCCTTTGCCTCATTCTCTTGCCGGGAAAGGAATATTTTCTACTTTTGCAAAAGTTTATTATTTAGATTAAATCTTAATAATTGAGAGAGCATAAAATAGAGGAAATCAGGCATTTGACAAACTCGGCCTATGTATTGAGGATGGAGCGAAACGGATTTAATTTTCAAACCGGGCAGTTTGTAATGATAAGTCCGGGAAAGTTGGCGCTGCAAAGAGAGTATTCGGTATACAGCGGCGAAAACGACCCGTTTCTGGAAGTTTTAATTCGCGAGGTGGAAGAGGGGATAGTTTCAAAACAATTAAAACTGCTGGCGCCGGGTGACAGGGTAAAGCTTGACGGGCCTTTTGGGTTTTTTAAATTTCACCCCGGAATGTTTCCGTCGAAAAAGTTTATCTTTGTGGCCACCGGAACCGGAATCAGCCCGTTTCACAGTTTTGTGAGGACGTTTCCCGGCTTGGATTACCAGTTGATTCACGGGGTGCGTTTTGGCAATGAAGCATATGAACACAACAATTTTGACAAAAACAGGATAACCTTGTGTACCTCGGGAGATGCTTCCGGTAATTTTGAGGGAAGGGTGACCGATTATGTGGCTTCGCAAAAGCTGCACGCTGAAACCCAATACTTTTTATGCGGAAACAGTGAAATGATAACGGAAATGTTTGATATTTTAACCGCTAAAGGTGTTCCGGTTGAAAACATTTACTCGGAAGTGTATTTTTAAAAGAAAGTAGTAAAATTGAATAAATGTAAGCACCGAAAAAGAAGTCTCCTGACTTTCCTATTCGGTTCTTCAACATAAACAGAAATGAAATACCACGTAATTACATTGGGATGCCAGATGAATTTGTCGGATAGCGAAAGGGTGATTTCAGTACTCGACGAGGCAGGCTACACCTGGACCGACAATGAAGAGGAAGCCGGACTGATTGGGATTTTGGCATGTTCGGTGCGGCAAAAAGCCATCGACAAGGTATATTCCCGTATTCATAAATGGAACAAGTGGAAAAACCATAAAAACCTGGTTACATTTATTTCGGGATGTATTCTTCCCAACGACCATGAAAAATTTCTGAAGCTTTTTGACATTACTTTCCAGATGAAAGATTTGCCAAAGCTACCGGAAATGATCAGCCATTACGGTGTTACCACGCCGGTACAACTAAAAACCGGAATCGATCCCCACAACGAAAACATCGAACAGTTCTGGGATGTAAAACCATCGTATCAGTCAAACTATGAAGCATTTATTCCTATTCAGAATGGTTGCGACAAGTTTTGTACCTTTTGTGCTGTTCCGTATACCCGTGGACGTGAGGTTTCCCGTCCGTCGAAAGATATTATTGCCGAGCTGGCACTACTTGTGGCGCAGGGTTACAAATCGATTACACTGCTGGGGCAAAATGTGAATTCATACGGACTGGAT
>JAFGDX010000444.1 GCA_016931875.1 Prolixibacteraceae bacterium | reverse complement strand
GGAAATTTCTTTTTTGAAAATTACAACCAAATGGTGGAAGCCTACTACAACGATCCCTCCAATTTTGCTTCATTTACGGTAAGCAAATACGCTGATTATGCTCCGGGGGTTGATGTTATTTATCATGAAGGGTTGTTTATTTCCGTGCTGTTCCGGAAACTAGAAACCGGCACTCTCACCAGTTTTAAGGTGCTTGGCAAAGAGGTGGCCGATTTGAATGGGGTTGTGATAACATCCTACGCAACCTACACCGGCGAAACGGTACCTGATCTTTTTGGGTTTGTCGACTTCAGCCAGAAAAACGGAGCCTGGTATTTTAATGAACCGTATCCGGATACAATTTCCTACCCAACCCTCGACATCAGTTACACACTGGCACAGGCTGAAGACGAAGGACTTTGCGAAACCGGCAGCAATATAACATTCAGTTCAACGGTTAAATCGAGCTTTTCGTTTGATGCCGATGTTTATGACATGGAAGGCAACCTGGTTAATACCATCAATTTTAAAGGAAATTTTCCGGAAACTTTTACGGTTGAAAACGCACCATCAAAAGCTGTAAAACTGGTATTCCGTAATAACAATCCGTCGTTCCAGCCTCTGCCCGATCTGGAAATTGAAAATTTCTGCACCGGCGATTACACAATAAATGTTGCACCGGCCAACGATTATGAACAATACCAGATTGTGCTGAAAGCCATTTGCCCCGACAACCCGGCAGTGGCAGTGGCACCAACCTACAGCGGTGAAATAAAAATAAAAGGCAGCAACCATCCGTGGCAGGGTGTGGATATGATTGGCGGAAAAGTAGATCTGCTTGGAAAACCCGGACAGGAATATGAATTGCGCCTGCTGTGGGAAAACGAATGGGAATACTCTGCCTACTCTACTTTCTTTAATGCAGCCGACGGAAGTTATGCCGGAGAAAATTATCCGAAAACAAAAATTGTATCGTCGTATATTGAAAACGGAGACCGAATCCGGGTGAATGTTGACAAAGAATTCAACCAGAATGTTTGCGATGATTTGGGATGGTAAAATTTAGCAGATTGTATATTTCTGGAAGCCAATTCCACGGGGAATAATGCCAGACAAAAGGAGCACATTTGTAAAACCATGTGCTCCTTTTTTTATAATCTATCGCTGAAGTTTAAAATAAACAGGAAAATGGTCGCTGACGCCGCCGTAATAGTTGGGCCCGCCGTAGGTTCGGTTTGGTGAAATTTCTCCCTGGTTGTTTTTGTATTCCATCCATTCCCGGTGAAAAATATACCCCTTTTTATCGGTGCACTGAAACCCCTTTTTGTCGAGCAGGTTGGAAGAAACAACCAGGTTATCCAACATATTCCAGTTCCCGCGGAAATTGTACGACCCCTTGTTCTGTAAATCATCAGGGTACATCAGATTCACCAGTTCAGCCCCGTTTTCTCCGGGAATTCCGGCACCGAGTGTTTCTGAAAGGCTTTTGTTGGCAGGTTCATCGTTCATATCGCCCATCACAATAATTTTGGCATTGCGGTTGGTGTGCCGGACCGAATCAATTTTAGCACGCAGGATGTTTGCTACTTCCACACGGTCAGGTTCGGTTTTTTCCTCACTGCCAATCCTCGAAGGCCAGTGATTCACAAAAATATGAAACTCTTCCCGGTTGCGGGTTTTGCCTTTTACATACAAAATATCGCGGGTTTTGTAATCCGGATCGTTTTTAAAGCTGATGCGAACAGGAAAATGAGTTGTCACCCTGAATTCATCAGGGCGGTAAAGCAGCGCACAGTCAATCCCTCTGAAATCAAAACTTTCATGATGAACAACACGGAAATTTCCTTCCGCCAGCTTCTCTGTGCGGGCCAAATCCACAAGTACTTTTTCATTTTCCACCTCACATAACCCGATAATTTCGGGCAACTCGGTTTCGTTTACAGAACTCAGCACTGCCGAAATATCGTTCAGCTTTTTCAGGTAACGTTCCTCGTCCCACTTTTTTTCACTGGCCGGAGTAAATTCTTCATCATTTTTACCGGGTTCGTCCACTGTGTCAAACAAATTTTCAACATTGTAAAAAGCCACGGTAAGATTTCGGCGGTTCGCCCTTTTTTCTTTTGAACATGACAGCAGTAAAATCGGTACTGCCAGGGCAATGACAAAATACCGGAAGAATGCAATTTTTTTCATCGTTGGTTAATACATTTGGTTTTAATTTTTCAGAATATTGAGTTACCATTCCCTGCCAATGGTTACTTCATAAAAATCGGTCACCAGGGTAGCTTTCATTCCGGCCGATTGGGCGGCCTGCATCCCCAGTTCACCGTCTTCAAAAACATGGCAAAACGCCGGGGCAACATTCATTTTTTCGGCACATTTTAAAAATGTTTCCGGGTGGGGTTTCGGATGGCTCACATCTTCACTCGACACCAGAATATCAATGTATTTATCAAGTCCCAGAATCTTCATGGTTTTCCACGCCAACCGGTGGTACCCGCCCGTTCCGACCGACATCGGCAACTTCCCGTG
>JAFGDX010000053.1 GCA_016931875.1 Prolixibacteraceae bacterium | reverse complement strand
TGCTGCCAAACGCTGTTTAAATATTTCCAGATTCCAGGGTTTAAGAACGCCGGTGTAGTTTTTTATTTCATTAAAATTGGGATAAACCTGGTACTGCGCAATTTCGTGGCCAATTACCGGAACCGTGCAATTGCTGATGGCGCCGGCATAATTTAAATGGGTTGAAGGGTAGCGCGCATTGATATAACCACCATCCCAGGCATCGGCAAACGAAAACGAGGCGCGGGTATGTGTGCTGAATGTGGTATCGGTGTCGTCGCCCACGCGGCAGGTTACCAAAAAATCTTCGCCTTCCACCTGCCCCCTGGTTCCCAGGTAATTATTGGAGCCGTAAGCAAACAGTTTCTCCGGGGCGAGCGGTCGTAACTGACTCACCATTTTTTTCATTTGGTCAAGACTACCACTGAGTTCGTTCCCCAGCGTAAACATCACAAAAGAAGCATGATTGCCATATTCCTTCAGGATGTTTTCGCCTTCGTTCAGCAAAAATTCGTTGAGTCCCGACGGATCATTATCCTTTAAACTTCCCCAAAACGGCAGTTCGGGTTGCATATAAATTCCTTCGATGTCGGCAGCGGTAAAAGCGGCTTTGGGTGGTGTCCACGAATGATAGCGGTAGTGGTTTATTCCATAGGTTTTGGCCGTTTGAAACAGTTTGCGCCAGCTTTCCACATCCATGGGCGGATGGGCGGTGAGTGGAAAAATACAGGCATTGTGTTCGCCCCGCAAAAAGGTGGTTATCCCGTTGATGCTGAACTGCGTTCCCGAGGTGGCAAAGTTGCGGAAGCCAAAACTGGTTTGCATGTTGTCTGTTTCATTTTCCGTAATTAATTCGGCTGTAAGTTTATACAGGGCGGGGGAGAACTCGCTCCATAACTGTATTTTACTGCCCACAGGATATTTTAACACTACACGGTTATCACCCGGATTCAGGTTCACTTTAAATGTTTTTGCGCGAACATTGTGTTTTACTCCGGTATTCCATGCTGTAGCTTTTAGTTTGATTTTTACTTCCCTGGCTTCTGTTGCACTGGAATAAAGAGCGAGCGCGGCAATGGCCTCCCGGTTTTCAATATCGGGGGTTATGTAAACCGATTTGATGTAACTTTTTGGCGTAGCTTCCAGTTTTATTTCGCCAATAATGCCGTTCCAGTTGGTTTGTGTATGTTCGGTCCACGCGTGTGAGCCTTTTATTCCTTCGGGAACCGAACCGTCGCCATTGTTTACCAATATGGTTAGCAAATGTTTGCCAGGGGTTAATTTGCCGGTAAGATTGTATTTCTGGGGAGATAAAATGGTGTTGTTTTCTCCAATCATAGTCTGGTCGATCCACACCTTTGCCGGCTTGGATCGTTCCAGTATAAGAAATAATTCTTTTTCATTCCAGCTTTCATCAATCGTAATTTCTTTTTGATACCATGCCCAGCCTTCGTACATTCGTTCGCGCGATAAACGCATGGTTTCGCTGCGATTCAGATTTATAATTCCCTTGTTGTTTTCATCCATTGTACCTGGCAACTGAACCTGGTCTTGCAAAGGGCTGGCAAACCAGTTTTGGTTGATCCCAAGCCGGGCCGAATCCATTGCAAACAGCCATGTCCCGCTTAAATCGATGGTTTGGCGGGAAGAAACAAAGTCGGTTGAATCACACGAGTATTGCAATACAACTCCCAGTAAAATAAATAGGCGAAACAGGAATTTTGCGGACATAGCTGAAAGGTTTTATCGTTTTAGCACAAAAATAGAATTATTTCAGAAACCGTTGTCATTTTCAAAAACCTTCAGAGTCTTGTCGGGAAAGAACATAAAAAGTATCAACCCTGTTTTTGTAAATGCCTGTAATTTTTCAGGAGGGTTTAGAAGTGCTTTTAATTGGCAGTTTGTTTATTCTCCAAAACGGTAACCAATACCTGACTCGGTTATTAAAAGTTTGGGTTTGGAAGGATTATCTTCAATTTTTTTCCGGATCTGTGCAATAAATACCCTCAAATAGTGGGTTTGTTCAATATAGCCATATCCCCAGATTTCCTTTAAAATATATTGATGGGTAAGTACGCGCCCGCTATTTTTGGCAAATAAACTCAACAGGGAAAATTCGGTAGCCGTGAGTTTTAGGATTTCGTTGTTTTTCTTTGCTGTATGGCTAATCATATCAATTGTTAATGAATCAAATTCCAGAATGGCCGCATCTGTTTTGTTTTCTGATAACCTGATAGCGGCTCTTATTCTGGCGAGCAGTTCGCCGGTGCGGAATGGTTTGGTCAGATAGTCGTTTGCCCCGTTATCCAGCGCTGTAATTATATCTTCTTCCGAATCGCGCACCGACAATATTATTATGGGTTTGTTAAACCATTCCCTCAGTTTTTTTAGTATCACCTGTCCATCAATGTCGGGCAGGCCCAAATCCAAAATAATAAGCGACGGGTTGTAAGTTGCGGCATCCACCAGGCCATCCTTGCCGTTTACCGACATGATTATTTTATACCCGCTGGCTGAAAGTGTGATTTCCAGCAATCTTCGAATCTGAAGTTCATCGTCGATGATTAATATTTTGTCGTTTTCATTCATAAAGCAAATTTTCCGGTTTTCTGATGTTGGGTTTTTCCGATGGTATTTGAATGATAAATTTTGCACCACCGGTTTTGGTGTTGGTAACACGAATGTTCCCGTTGTGTGCCTCAATAAATCCTTTTACGATAGACAATCCAAGTCCGAGCCCGCCGGTTTTGCTGCTGTTTACCTTAAAAAATTTTTTAAATACATTTTTTAGTTCAGCTTCCGGAAATCCGGGGCCTTTATCGGTGACCTCCAATATCAGGTT
>JAFGDX010000443.1 GCA_016931875.1 Prolixibacteraceae bacterium | reverse complement strand
GGAGCAGAGCTGCCTTGTTTAATCATCAATGTTCAGCGCGGTGGTCCGGGGCTCGGAACCATTCAACCTTCGCAGGCCGATTATTTTCAGGCGGTAAAAGGCGGTGGCCACGGCGATTATAAAATGATTGTACTTGCACCGGCATCGGTACAGGAAATGAACGATTTTGTTGATCTCGGTTTTGAACTGGCTTTCAAATACCGCAATCCGGCCATGATTTTAACTGATGGCGCCATTGGACAGATGATGGAGAAAGTGGAACTGGCCGATTTTAAACCCCGCTGGACCAAAGAAGAAATCAAACAAAAATCAGGTAATTGGGCGACCATTGGAAAAACAGCAGACAGAGAAAGAAATGTTGTGACTTCGCTGGAAATGGATTCGGCAAAAATGGAAGCCAATAATCTGCGTTTCCAGCAGAAATACAGACAAATGGAAGAGGAAGATTGCCGGTATGAAGCCATTATGTGCGATGATGCTGAATACATTTTGGTGGCATTTGGAACTTCTTCCCGGGTTTGCCAGAAATCGGTGGAAATTGCGCGTGCAAAAGGTTTAAAAGTTGGTTTGCTTCGCCCGATAACACTCTTTCCTTTTCCTAAAAAAGCAATAAATAAACTGGCTGAAAATGCAAAGGGATTTTTGGCCGTAGAAATGAGCGCCGGACAAATGATTGAAGATATCAAGCTGGCAGTTTACGAAGCAGGAAAAAATACCCGGGTTGAGCATTTTGGCCGGATGGGCGGAATTATACCTGCTCCGGGAGAAGTAGTTGATGCATTGGAAGAAAAATTTTCATGGGAGATAAGTTATGGAGTTAAAAGATATTATTAAACCGGAAAACCTGGTCTATGACAAGTCACGTGTCCTGACCGATACAATTATGCACTATTGCCCGGGATGCTCACACGGAGTAGTTCACAAAGTAATTGCGGAACTGATTGAAGAGATGGGCATTCAGGAAAAAACAATTGGCATTGCACCTGTGGGATGCGCTGTTTTTGCCTACAATTATATTGATGTGGACTGGCAGGAAGCAGCACATGGCAGAGCACCGGCACTGGCCACCGGAGTTGCACGTTTGAATCCTGATAAGTTTGTATTCACCTATCAGGGCGACGGGGATTTAGCTTCCATTGGATCGGGCGAAATTATGCATGCCTGTAACCGTGGCGAAAATATTCTGGTGGTATTTATTAATAACGGAATTTACGGAATGACAGGCGGCCAAATGGCACCAACAACACTGGATGGAATGGTGACTTCAACCACGCCTTTTGGCCGGAATGCCGATTTAAACGGGTATCCGTTAAAAATTACCGAACTAATAGCCCAGTTGCCGGGTACTTCGTATGTCACCCGGCAGGCAGTTCACAACGCGGCGGCTGTTCGCAAGTGTAAACGCGCCATAAAAAAAGGCATTCAAAATGTGCTGGAGAAAAAAGGGACTTCATTTGTGGAAGTAGTTTCTACCTGTAATTCAGGCTGGAAAATGACACCCGTGGCTGCCAATAAATGGATGGAGGAAAATATGTTCCCGTTTTATCCGCTGGGCGATTTAAAAGATGGTGTAAAAGGCGAACCTGTTTCAAAAAATTAAAACCAAAAATTATGACTGAAGAAATTATAATTGCAGGATTTGGCGGACAAGGTGTACTTTCGATGGGAAAAATACTGGCCTATTCAGGAATTATGGAAAACAGGGAAGTTACCTGGTTCCCGTCATATGGCCCTGAAATGCGCGGAGGAACTGCAAATGTTACCGTAATTGTAAGCGACACCCGAATTAGTTCCCCTGTTTTGCAGGAGTTTGATACCGCTATTATTCTGAATCAGCAAAGTATGGATAAATTTGAAAAAGCGGTTAAACCCGGCGGAACGTTGTTGTACGATCCGAACGGGGTAATTCATCCCCCCACACGCACCGACATTAATATTTACAAGGTTGAAGGCACAAAAACCGCGGTAGATATGGGAAACCCAAAAGTATTTAATATGATTGTTTTTGGCAGTTACCTGAAAGTAAGGCCAATTTTAACACTCGATAATGTTGAAAAAGGACTCCAGAAATCACTGCCCGAGAGATACCACAAATTAATTCCGCTAAACCTGGAAGCGATAAAAAAAGGACAGGAAATTGTGGAAACAATACAAACTGTATAGAACGCTGCATATAATCTGGTAAGCTCTTTCGGCATCGAAAGAGCTTTTTTTGCCTTTTTTAATTAAATCTGTCTGAAATTAGTATTCCAAACAACAGATTAATCTCGGATGCAACCCCGCAAATACAGGAAAATTTCTTACTTTGCACAAGTATTATTAGTGTTTTTGCCAAAATATCTACCTTAAGTTTTTATGCAAAATAAAGTTGTTGTTATAACCGGTGCCTCATCGGGAATAGGAAAAGCACTGGCTGAAAAATATGCTGCCGAAGGATGGAACCTGGTTTTGGCCGCACGAAGAATTGATCGGCTTCATGCATTGGAAAAAAAACTGGATAACAGAAATATCCTGTCTGTTCAAACTGATGTTACCCGCATTGAGGATTGCAAAAGTTTAATCGAAAAAACAATCGGTAAATTTGGCCGGATTGATGTTCTGATTAACAATGCCGGAATTTCAATGCGCGCTATTTTTGAAGAAGTAGACCTTTCGGTTTTGCATAAAATGATGGATGTTAATTATTGGGGAACCGTGTATTGTACCAAATTTGCCCTTCCTTATTTACTGGAAAGCAAAGGTTCGCTGGTGGGAGTAATTTCGGTTGGAGGTTATGTGGGTTTACCGGGAAGAACCGGCTATT
Organism: Prolixibacteraceae bacterium; assembly: GCA_016931875.1. Classification (GTDB taxonomy): domain Bacteria; phylum Bacteroidota; class Bacteroidia; order Bacteroidales; family Prolixibacteraceae; genus Draconibacterium. The sequence continues at coordinate 771 of JAFGDX010000443.1, read as the reverse complement.
CAGCATCAAAATTTGCTGTGCGCGGGTTTCTGGATACCGTAAGAACCGAAAACCTGAAAACCGGGTTGCATGTGTTGGTTGCCGCTCCCGGTTTCACTGCATCCGAAATACGTAAATCAGCGCTAACAGCCAACGGAACCCAGCAGGGCGAAACCCCCAGAAATGAAAATAAAATGATGTCGGCCGAGGAAGCAGCGCAACATATTTACAACGCCGTAAAAAAACGCAAACGAAAAATCATCCTCACATTTGTGGAAGGGAAAGCAACTGTGTTTCTTTCAAAAATATGGGCAAAACTGGTTGAAAATGCCATGTACAAAATATTTGCCAGCGAACCTGATTCGCCGCTTCGTTAAAACACATTTTGTCAGAAAAATAGTTTAATAATAAGGAAAACATCATCACCAGCGGCGAGTTACAAGTTATAAGCGGAAATATTTTTACATCTTTCTGAAAACAAAACTTTTTAGCAGGAATCAGATTTTTCGATGTAGTTTTTCAGTTGATTTAAATATTTTTACGTAAAAAATTAGTCAAACAAAAACAAATATGGAAGAATTGACAGTAGGTACCCGGGTTGATCATCCGCGGTATGGAGAAGGAATAATCAGCAAAAATAATTTAACGGCTTACGAAATTTTTTTTGAAAGAGGCGGAAAAATTGAAATTACCAAACGAAACACCGATCTGAAGGTGATACATAAAAATGAAGACGCACCCGCAAAATCAGGTCTTTCCATCTCAGAAATTGAAAAAGTTATGAGTTATGTT
>JAFGDX010000052.1 GCA_016931875.1 Prolixibacteraceae bacterium | reverse complement strand
GGGATTGTTCGACTAACAAATTTCAGTTCGCTCACTCCTGAAATCTGAGTCTCACGAATAAAAAGTGAAGTCCGGCAGAAAAATGCCGGACTTTATTTTTTTACACGTTTAAAACGGAATAACTTCAGCATCCAATTGGGGAGGGGATGGTTGCCTCTTTTTCTGAAATCGAGATACCAGTTTAATTTTTTTAACAGAGGAATGCGGTGGGTTTCCACAAATTCTATCAGCGTTCCTTCCGGTGCCTTAATGTAAGCAAAATTACCGGCAGCCTCGCCCATATCAAAAGATTCAAGGGCTTTGGCGCTGTCAACGGTAAACGGGTGTCCCATATTTTTTACTGTTTCTCTGAAGGCATCCATGCCGTTGATATCAAAGCAAAGATGAATAAATCCGGGATCGCCCCAAATTCTGCCGGCATAAATATCTTTAGGCTCACGGTTGAGCACCTGAATAAGCTCAATAACCGACTGCCCAAAAAACGGACTAAAAGCGCCGCTTTTTATATCGGAATGTTTGAGAAGTATTCTTCTTATTTTTTTATCGCTCCCCGGAACACCCTGAAGATCATCAAATACTTCGGTTTTATCATATATAATTTTATCGTATTTCAGAATATCCTGGTACACAGGCAGACTTTTCTCCATATTTTTTACCCCGATTACTGCGCCCAATACACCGCCACTTAACGATTTTTCCCTTTTTCTGAAAACCTCTTTATCGTTTTTAAATTCCCACATGTTGCCGTAAATATCTTTCATGTAGAAGTGGTTGTTTCCCACCGGATCCCTGTTCACCTTCGTAAGCAGGTTGAGGCCTTCAGCGGCAAATTTTTTGTAAGTAGCTTCCACATTGTCGGTTTTTATTTTCCCGATGTTAATCCCTAAATCGCCCAGTAGTATGTCAAATGCGGCAGGTTCCGGTTTTTTACCTTTGTGTTGCCATATTTCAAAACCTCCTCCTCCGCGCATATTCAGAGCCAGGACTGCATGTCGTGCCCTTGGTTTTCCATCGGTGTGGGCCAGCATAAGTTCAGCCACGGCTTCGTCTTCAAACATGCGGATGTCCATCGAAAAATGTTTTCTGTACCATTTCCAGGCTTCGTGAACATCTTCAACTCCCACTCCCAACTGCTGTATACCGTTAATTTTAACTCCCATTTTTTAGCTTCTTACAATTTTCATAAAGGTTTTACTTTCGAAGATAACCGATAGTATAAAAACGGTAAAAACCTTCGAATATGAACCATTATCACTTCTTTTCCTCCTACTAAAATTTCCTTTTTCTCTTGTTTTAGTTTTCTGCAGATGATTTCAGCCGATTTTTCTGCCGCCATTCCGTTATCCTGTCCTTCATCCATTCTTGCATGTGTTTTTCCATCGCGGTTAATGGCATTTACCGAAATATTGGTTCTGATGCGACCCGGAATAATTACTGAAACCCTGATATTGTGCTGCACATTTTCGGCCCGTAAACTTTCAAAAAAACCATGCAATGCATGTTTTGATGCTGAATAAGACGAACGGTACGGAAATCCGAATTTCCCTACAATACTTGAAGTAACTGCCAGGTGCCCGCCACCACTTTTTATCATTTCAGGAAGAATGGCTTTGGTAAGTGCAATCGTCCCAAAATAATTTACCTCGAATATTTTACGATCGACAAACAAGGGGGTTTCACTTGCAAACGAGCGCTGGCTGATTCCTCCAAAATGATAAAGTGCATCCAGTTTTTTGTGCGTGGAAATTACCTGGCTGGCAGCCGCATTCACCGAGGCCTCATCTCCCAAATCAAAAGGTAAAACGGTTGCCTGGCTGCCATTTTTCTCGCATATTCCGGCTACATTTTCCAGTTCCTGCCGGTTGCGCCCCGAAAGAATAAGATGTGCCTTTTCCTTTGAAATTTTTAAAGCAACCGCTTTTCCAATTCCCGAGGAGGCTCCGGTTATCCAAATGTGTTTTTTAGTAAAATTCATTGTACAAAATCAGCGCGTACGAAGATAATATAATATCTTTTGAATCATGACGATTTCCTTTTAAGAAATAGCTATCCCTTTCTGCCGGCCTTGGTTTTGCCCTTGTTCTTTCCTGGAAAAAAAATCGTGATATGTTGCGGAAAAATTTCAAAGCAAGCAGGGGCGTATTCTTCCAAAATAGTTTTTCTTTTCAGATTTGTTTTTCAACGCTGAATCATTTATCTTCCGTTACAGTTTGATATTGATACTGATAACCAATTTGTTCATAAAAAATAAGTAAACCCGACTTTAAAACCTGAAATAATGAAAACAATTTTTTTACTTTCTTTTTTGAGTTTATCAGTTTTTCTGAATGCGCAGGAAAACAAGTCAAAAATTGATGCACTCGTTTCTCCCAGAATTGCAACAAGGGAAATAACAGTTGGCGGAGCAAATGCCGATGTGCAGGGTTTCGATAACCATTCCATTCAGTTTGCCATTGACTATGTGGCCCAAACCGGAGGGACAGTTAAATTAAACCGGGGGGTGTACACCATTGTTGCGCCGGTGCGTTTAAAATCGAATGTAAAATTAATTGGTGCAGGAAACGAAACCGTATTAAAAAGGGCAAAAGGAGTTCAAACCCGCTATATTATTGATGCTGATTATGGAGAGTTAAAACTTACTGTTGAAAACACGGAAGGTTTTGAAACAGGGATGAAAATTCAGGTTACTGATAACGATAACAGTGGTTGCTGGAATGTTTCAACAGCATATATAACAGATATTATGGACAATGTAATATATATCGATAATGGGTTGATACGCGATTACCGTTCCGACCAAAACGGACTGGTTTCAAATGCCTCTTCGGTGATTGAGGTGTTGGATGCTGAAAATGCAGAAATTGCAAGTTTAACAGCCGATGGAAACAGCGCTGAAAACTTTTTTGCCGATGGTTGCAACAGTGCCGGTATCCTGATTTTGCGTTCAAAAAAAATAACGGTTGACAATGTGCATGTAAAAGATTTTAATGGCGAAGGAATCAGCTGGCAGATAACCGAGAATATAACCATTAAAAACAGCGAGATTTCGGGCAGCGGAAATAACGGGCTTCATCCCGGAACGGGTTCGCCTTTTACAACCATTGCCAACAACAATGTACACCACAACGCACTGGACGGGCTGTTTATCTGCTGGCGGGTTTACCAAAGCAAAGTAAGCGGAAACCAGTTTCACAACAACGGGCGTTTTGGCATTTGCACCGGCCACAAGGATACTGATGTGCTTTTTGAAAACAACCATATTTTCAACAACAAAAGCGACGGAGTAAACCTGCGTGGCGAACGTGAAAGCAATGCCCCACACAGAAATATTTTTGTGAATAATACTATTGAAAACAATGGAGCTGGCGGTGGTGGATATGGATTTTCCATCAATTCGCCGGCCAAAGATTTGGTTTTAAAACAAAACACATTTAAAAATTCGGCCGGAACGCAAAAGGCTGCAATCTATGTTTATATGGCCGGATTAAAACCTGAATTGACCGATAATATTTTTGAGCATCATGAATTTGGAGAAATAGTGTTCGAAAAAAAGCAGGAATAATTAAGATTCAAAACAAGATTCAAAAAACTGATTTCTACTAAATTTTAAATTACAATCATTTTATTTGAAGCCGGCTTTTTGCCCCGTGACGTTTGGAATTTTTTCCGGAAAGATCAAACTAAAAAGAACTGCCATAAAAAGCGCCAGCAGATAACTTGCCAGGCGTTCTGAGATTCCGGTTGGTTCCAGCAACCAGGTTCTCCATATAACAGCAGAAAGAGTGCCGGTAATTAAACTTGCAAAAACTCCGGCGCGTGAAAGTTTTTTCCAGAAAATAAGCAAAACAATTGCCGGCCCGAAAGAAGCTCCGATTCCACTCCAGGCATAAGAAACCAGTCCGTACACTGTGTCTTCCATAACAATGGCCAGTAAAAATCCTACTAACCCAACAACCAGGGTCAGTATTTTATTCAACATCAACATCCTTCTTTCTTTAATTTTTCGTTTGGTTACATGCATATAAAAATCTTCGGTCATTGAAGAAGAAACCACCATCAGTTGTGAAGAGGCTGTTGACATCATTGCAGAAACGGCGCCGGAAAGCAAAATTCCCGCCAGAATTGGATTTAACAGTGTCATCACCATGGCAGGCATAATCTTTTCCGCATCACCGGCAACATTTGCGGCGGCAGCACCCAAAGCACCTGCCTGCACCAGTTTATAACCAATAATTCCAATCATAAATGCCCCGATATATGCGAGCAATGTCCAGGACACTGCCAGCCAGCGACTCTGGCGGGTTTCTTTTTTACTGCGCATAGCCATCATACGTGTAAGCAGCTGTGGTTGCCCTGTATAGCCAAAAGCCCAACTCATTCCGTTTAATACCAGCAGTCCGCCGGTCACCTGTTTCACCGAGGCATTATTTAAGGGAACAAAATAACTGGCATTGGCAATGGTTTCAGCAATATGAATGTTGTAAGTAGCGGCAATTCCGAGTGCAACTATAGGCAAAACCACACAGGTTACCACCATTAACACTGCCTGAAAAGCATCGGTGGCTACCACTGTTATAAACCCGCCCAGCATGGTATATATGGTTACCAGCGCTGAACCAATAACCATTCCCCAAAAGGGATTGATACTAAATGTGTCGTTAAAAATTTTGCCGGCACCGCTAAACTGGGCTGCAATATAAAGAACAAAAAAGAAGATGATAATTACCGATGATATAATTCCAAAACTGCGTTGTGTTCCTTTGAATTTTTTTGAAAACAGTCCGGGAACGGTTAATGCGCCGGTTTCCGAAGTGAGTTTCTGCAACGGTTCAGCTAAAAATGTCCATAAAAAAAGGATACCGGTAACACAACCCAGCGCCACCCAAATGGCTGCCATTCCTTCAGAATAAGCAATTCCGGTAAGCCCCAGCAGCAACCAGGCCGATTCGCCGGTAGCCCGTTCTGACAAGGCCAGTGAAAACCCTGAGATTTTTTTGCCCCCTAAAACAAAGTCGTCGTTGGTTTTTGAACGACGCGCGGAGTAAGCCACAATTCCGATAAGAATGACAATATAGGCTACAAAAACAATTATCATGGTTTGTTACGTTTGTTTTGAAAACTCATAAAGATAAAAAAAGTATTCAGGAACGAAAGACAGAAAAGTACGCCGCATTATCCTCACAATCCCATTTGTCTCCAAAAAGATTTTTTTAGTAAAATCTGGTTCAGCTCAAACAAAAACTATATTTGCCTTCAAAATAAACAACATTACAAATGACAACAGTACTGATTCTAATGGCTGCCGGAATTCTTCTGGGAGTGTTTCTCAACAAACATACGCATCTGCTAAAAGTAGTTGACCGTTTAATTACATATGCCATTTATTTGCTGCTTTTTCTGCTGGGAATTGCGGTTGGGACAAACAAAACCATTATTGCCAACCTCGGCAGCATAGGAATAAAGGCATTGTTGGTAACGCTTGGTTCTGTTGCAGGAAGTGTACTGGTTTTGTGGATGTTGTACAATGTTATTTTTCCACCGGCCAAAACAAAGGAGCGGAAAAATGAAAAATAGCCTGATTATCCTGATCTTTTTTTTAGTGGGTATTTTTATGGGTTTGTTGAAAATACTTCCTGAATTTTTAGTAGCAAACGACTACAGTATGTATGCCCTTTATGCACTTATGTTTTTGGTGGGCATCAGTATCGGGGCCGACCGTGAGTCGTGGAAAGTAATCAGGCAAATGAACCTGAAGATTTTGCTTGTTCCCTCAGGAATTGCAGCAGGCACGTTAGCCGGATCAGCTATTATCGGAGCATTGGTGCCGGGGCTAAACATCCGCGAATCGATGGCCGTTGGAGCTGGCTTTGGTTACTACAGCCTGTCGAGTATTTTTATTTCACAAATAAGCGGTGAAACACTGGGCGTTATTGCGCTCCTTTCAAACATCATGCGCGAAATATTTACCCTGCTGCTGACTCCGGTACTGGTATTGTATTTTGGAAACCTGGCCGGAATTGCATCAGGTGGTGCTACTTCAATGGACACAACCATGCCCGTAATTGTTAAATATTCAGGAAAAGAGTGGGGGATTGTTGCTGTTTTTAGCGGGGTGGTTTTATCAGTTGCTGTGCCCTTTCTTGTGAGTTTCATTTTGAAGGTGAACTTGTAGCCTCAAGTTACCACTACTTCCATTTCAAAATTTCTTGAATGGTTGGGAACAATAAAACAAGTGAAGCTTTTGCAGCGGAAATCAGGCTTTTTCAAAAATAAAAATCAAATGAAAGTGAAAGAAAATCTGGTTTTAAGTTAATCCAATCTTACTTTTCATAAAAATAGACTTCTAAATCTTTTTTTGCGAAAAAACATACTGTAGCTTTGCTGAAAATTTTTGGAATGAAGTTAAAGACACATCTTAACAATTTCCCGTTTTCGCCCAACAAAATTCCTTTCTTTTACGGCTGGATTATTCTGTTTGCATCCACTGTTGGTGTTTTGGCCAGTGCTCCCGGTCAAACCACCGGGGTATCCACATTTACCGATTATTTGCTCGATGCCATTGGTATCAACCGAACCCAGTTGAGCACTGCATATATGGTAGGAACCATTGGAAGTTCGCTGGTTCTAACCTGGGCCGGAAAAATGTACGATAAATACGGCGCCCGCTGGGTAGGCATGGTGGTGGCCGTGGCGCTGGCTTTTATTTTGGTGCTTCTCAGCCAGACTGACCGGATAATCAGGCTTTTTATTTCAGACACCACTTCCAATCTGTACCTTGGGTTTGCAGTTGCCGTTCTGATGATTTTGTTTTTTATGCTGCGCTTTTCGGGGCAGGGAGTTTTAACCATGGTTTCACGAAACATGCTGATGAAATGGTTTGTTGCCCGGAGAGGTTTCGCCAACGGAATATCTGCCATTTTTGTGGCGCTCGGTTTTTCAGTGGCGCCACTCACATTCGATATGCTCATTCAGGAAACTTCGTGGCGACTGGCCTGGCTGCTGATGGCAGCCTTTATCGGAACCTTTTTTGTGTTGTTTGTTTTTCTCTTTTTCCGCGACAACCCGGAAGATTTGGATATGATACCCGACGGAGAAAAACATGCCAACAGGGAACACAATGTTATTATCAAACCGTTTAAACAATTTACACTGAAAGAGGCAAAAAAAACCGTAAGTTTCTGGATGTTTTCCATCCCGCTGGCCATGTATGCCTTGTACATCACCGGGTTTACCTTTCATCTGGTTTCAATTTTTGAAAATGCCGGGTTAAGTCGCGAAAAGGCGCTGGCGGTATTTGTTCCGTTTTCAGTTATTTCAGTAAGCGTTTCGTTGCTGGGTGGCTGGGTGAGCGACCGCATAAAACTAAAATACCTGCTTTACCTCATTTTGGCAGGTGAAATTCTGGCTCTGGTTTCTCTGGCCAACTTAAACGGCCAAATTTTTTATCTTGGTTTTATTGTTGGAAACGGCATTGCAAGTGGTTTGTACAATGTGCTTATGGCAGTTGCATGGCCCCGTTTTTATGGCCGCGAAAACCTGGGACGAATTACAGGCTTTGTTATGTCGCTTATTGTATTTGCCAGTGCTCTGGGACCCATTTTGTTAAGCTTTTCATTTACAACAACCGGAAATTATTCTGTTGGTTTTTACGGGCTGGCTTTGTTAATGCTGGTAACCATATTTTTTAGCTTTAAAGCCGATAATCCACAGGATAAGTTTACAAGTATGCGAGATTTTAGTTAGCTTTGGTTCGCAACAAAATATAACCAATAGCTAAAATTATCATGAAGAAAACAACATTTTTTATCGTCCTGCTTTTGCTGGGTACATTTTTTATTTCGTGCCAGCCGCAACTGAAAACCAGCGAGTGGCAACCAATTTTTAACGGCGAAAACCTCGATGGCTGGAAAAAAACAGGCGAAAATCCGGAAAGCATAACCGTGGAAGACGGCATGATTAAATGTGCCGGAGAACGTTCGCATCTGTTTTATACAGGCGATTTTAAAAATTTTGAGTTTGAAACAGAGGTAAAAACCCTGGCCCATTCCAATTCAGGAATATTTATTCATACCGAATACCAAAGTGAGGGCTGGCCGGCAAAAGGATACGAAATTCAGGTAAATAATTCCTACCGCGGTTCGGAAAATTCACCGGAACGCCGGAAAACAGGTAGCATCTACAACGTCAGGAATGTGTATTTCCCGTTGGCCAATGACGACGAATGGTTTAAAATGCGCATTAAAGTAGTGGAAAACAAAGTGGAAGTTTTTGTAAATGATATTAAAGTAAACGAGTACATTGAGCCTGAAAACCCATGGCGCTGGGAAGGCGGGGAAAACTGCCGGCTGAGCCACGGAACATTTGCCTTGCAGGCACACGACCCGGGAAGTACCACATACTACCGAAATATTCGTCTGATGCCGCTTCCTGAAGGAGAAAAAACAACTCCGGAAACTGACAGCCAGTGGGATACGGTTATTACAAAACTGATGAAAGCCGGATTTCCTTTTATCGATTATCATGTGCATTTAAAAGGAGGATTAACTCTGGATGACGTGGTTGAAAATTCGCAGAAACTGGGCATCAACTACGGTATTGCACCCAACTGCGGACTGCATTTCCCGGTTACCAACGATTCTACATTGTATGAGTACATTAACGACGTAAAAAATAGCCCCACATTTAAAGGTATGCAGGCAGAAGGACGCGAGTGGATAACCCTGTTCTCGCCCGAAGCCATTGCCAGATTTGATTACGTATTTACCGATGCCATGACTTTTACGGATTACAAAGGCCGCCGAAACCGTATCTGGATTCCCGAAGAAGTGTGGGTGGATGACAAACAGCAATTTATGGATCAAATGGTAGGTAAAATCGAAGCCATATTTTCACAGGAACCGGTGGATATTTATGTAAACCCGACCGTGTTGCCCGATGAACTGATGAATGAGTATAATGAACTCTGGACCAAAGAACGCATGGAGCGGGTAATAAAAGTTTTGGCTGATAACGGCGTGGCGCTGGAAATTAATGCCAGATATAAAACACCAAACGCCGAAATGATAAAAATGGCCAAAGAGGCAGGTGTTAAATTTTCTTTCGGAACCAACAATACCGGCCGCGATTTGGGTCAACTGGAATACTGTCTTCAAATGATTGAAGAGTGTAAATTAACACCCAACGATATGTTTGAAATTAAACCGGACAGCAAAAAACCCATCCGTGTTAAAGGACTTCCGGATAAAATTACAGGATAATTAATAGTCAAAATCAGAATAACACACTACACAGCGGCCAACCAATATTGGCCGCTGAATTTTTTAATACAAAACAAAAATATGTCATCGGGCTTTATACAAAATTTACAAATTCATAACGATTGGAAACCTTTTCTGACCCGTGAAATTAAATCGTTCATACTAAAAACAGAATCTGAAATTGTAAAAGGAGACTACACACCTTCCAATGAAAAAGTTTTGCGTTTTTTTGAATTACCGCTGCATTCAGTAAAGGTGGTAATTCTGGGGCAGGATCCTTATCCTCAGCCGGGTATAGCAACCGGGCGGGCTTTTGAAGTGGGCACTTTAAAATCGTGGAATGAACCCTTTAAGAACATTTCGTTAAAAAATATATTGCGGGCCTTATATAAAGCCTATTCAGGAGAGGTTGTAAAATATAGTGACCTGAAAACAAAATTCGATAATGAATTTCCAGTTTTGCCGCCCAATCAACTTTTTAAACACTGGGAAAAAGAGGGAGTGTTGCTACTGAATACAGCGTTTACCTGCGAACCGGGCAAACCGGGAAGCCATAAACTCATTTGGGAAAAATTCTCGGGCGAATTGCTACAGTATATTGCACAAAATTACAGCCGGATAACCTGGTTTTTATGGGGTGCACACGCCCTTGAGGCAACCAGAAATATAAAGATCAAAAAAAAAATTGTAACACAACATCCGATGATGTGTTACGATAAACCGGGCAGAGATACCGATTTTCTTTATGGAAAAACCAATTGTTTTGAGCAACTAAAAAATGAGATCGACTGGACCGGCTTCAATCTGAAAAATGGGTTCAGAAGCGCAAACACGCTTTTCTAATAAAATTCCATTCTTGGATGATTCAGATTTAAAAGCCCCTTTTCTTTAGCTGCACATTCAACAATATCAACTACCTTCTCATCACTAAAAGAAGCACGGTTTATCGTGAGGTCAAAGAAATCATCCACCTTGCGTCCCTGCAGAATTGCTTTTCTGAATGCGATTCTTTCTTTTTCAACATGCTGAATAAACACAGTTGCTTCTTCACGACTCAATTTGTTATTTTCCATAATCACTTTCACTCGGTAATCGAATGGTGCTACCAGCCGCAGGTGAAGCGCATTTTTAATATCACCGGCAATAATATGTCCGGCACGTCCCACAATAATACAAAACCCATCAATTGAAAAACTGCGAACTACATCATAAACTGTCTTTGTAATTTTTCGTTCGCTTTTGAACTGCTTGTATTGAAATGCTTTTAGAATTTCATCAAAAGTGTACCTGTCGGTCTGTTTCAACATTTTTCTCACCCGCTCAGGTTCTAGGTCAAGTTCTTTTGCACTTTTATAAAAAATCTCTTTGCTTAGCACCTTCCAGTCGGTTTCCATTTTCTCACGGTTAAATTTTTCAGCCATCAGGTTAGCCAGTTTTAAACCGTTGCATCCCACTTCCCGCGAAATTGTAATTACAGGACCGGCGGTAGTAGCAGGCTCCTTTTTATAGGAACTTTCTTCGTGAAGCCGTTTGTTTAAGTAAATCAATAATGAATTGCCCATGACATTAGTTTTTGATTGTTTCTACGGTTGATTACTTTATTTGGTTATAGCTGCAGACTGTGTAAAAAGCTGCTGTCCGGCACATTACACCAATTTGTTTGTTTATCATTTTCTTATATTATGTCAAAGTTTTGAAAAAGAGAGCTTTAATACAATATTTTTATTGAGGTGATAACTGTCATTAGAAAAAAAGTAAAAACAGGTTATTTTTAAATCCTGTTATTTTAAAATGATTCTAAATAATATACTAACAACAGGAAATAAATCATACATTCGTGATACCATAAAAAATGATAAAATATGTTTGAAAAAAGCATTTACAAAAATCGCAGAAAAGCTCTCCTTGGTAAAAAATTAAATGGCGTAGCCTTAATTTTGGGGAACGTTGAGTCGCCAATGAATTATCTCGATAATACCTATCATTTCAGGCAAGACAGTACGTTTCTTTACTTTTTTGGCCTCGATTTCCCTGGCTTGGCCGGGGTAATTGATTTTGACAATGGAAAAGAATACCTTTTTGGCAATGATGTTGATATAGAAGATATTATCTGGATGGGGCCCCAGGTTCCACTAAAGGAAAACGCGCAAAAAGCAGGAATCGAAAATACTGCTCCGCTGGGCAGGTTGTTCGACTTTATTGCCGGGGCAATAAAACAGGGGAGAAGAATTCATTTTACTCCGCCTTACCGGGGAGAAAACAAACTGTTTTTGGAAAAACTTCTTGGTATTTCGGCCCTGCGAATTGGTGATTTTGCATCTGTTGAACTTATTAAAGCTATTGTTGATTTGCGTTCAGTTAAAGAGGATATTGAAATTGATGAAATTGAAAAAGCCTGTTTAACCGGGTACGAAATGCATGTTACAGCTATGAAAATGGCACAGCCCGGTATTTGGGAACAAAAAATTACAGGTATTATCGAAGGAATTGCCAACTCGGGTGGGGGAATGGTTTCATTTCCGGTAATTCTTTCGCAAAACGGCGAAACATTGCATAACCACAACCATACCAATTACCTGGAAGAAGGAAAATTAATGCTTACCGATGCGGGGGCTGAAACATCCATGCATTATGCTTCCGATTTTACACGGACGGTACCGGTAGGTGGCAAATTTACCCAAAAACAGCGTGAAATTTACGAAATTGTACTGGCGGCCAACAACAAGGCAACCACGCTTACCCAACCCGGTGTTACCTATCTTTCTGTTCATTTGGCAGCAGCTGAAGTTATTGCTGCAGGTTTAAAAGAACTCGGGCTGATGAAGGGCGATGTAAAAGAAGCCGTGAAAAACGGGGCACACGCCATGTTTTTTCCTCACGGGCTGGGGCATATGATGGGGCTCGATGTGCACGACATGGAAGATTTAGGCCAAATTTATGTAGGTTATGACGAGGAAACACAGCCGGTTGACCAGTTTGGAACTGCGTATTTGCGTTTGGGCAGAAAATTGCAACCCGGGTTTGTTATAACCAACGAGCCCGGAATTTATTTTATTCCGGCGTTGATCGATAAATGGAAAAATGAGAAAATAAACGCTGATTTTATCAACTTCGACAAAGTAAATGAATATGGCAATTTTGGCGGAATCAGGCTTGAAGATGATATCCTGGTTACTGAAAACGGCTCCCGTATTCTTGGAAAACGTGTTCCAATTGAGCCGGATGAAGTAGAAGCCATTGTTTCGTGAAACCATATGAAAGCAGCTCAAAAAGCTGCTTTCTTTTTTAATATCCTGTTGTAGAAATAGTCCATCTCTACAAGGATTTCGTCCCTGATTTCGCGGCATTTTTGTTTTAATTCGTTGCGGTCGCGAAAACTTTTGTACGGATTGTGAAATCCAAGGTGCATTTTCCGTTTAAATTTTACAGGCGGAAGTTTAAGCTGGTCCACAGTTCCGTCTCCTACTGTAATCAGGTAATCAAACTCCACATCGGCAAATTTTGAATAGTGTTCAGGAACCGATGCTTTTAATTCAATTCCTGTTTCAGCCAGAACTTCTATTGCTACCGGACTGACATGATCGGCGGGTTCAATACCGGCAGAAACTATTTCCAGTTCTTTATCAAAACTCCTCAAAATGGCTTCTGCCATTTGGCTCCTGCATGAATTTTGGTTGCTAAGAAATAAGATTTTTATCCCATTTTGAATTGGTTTTTTGAATAAGTTAGTTGTTAAAAGAAGCATTAAAATAAACTTCCAATATAAGAAAAAAGAAAAACTAATAAAACTCCATTTGTTATATTATGCTTTGTAAATTAATGTTTTACAGATGTTATTCAGCATAATATTAAAATATAACTCATCCAGGTGTCAGCAATTATCCATCCGGCTGTAAAAAAAACAGGCAAAACGATTCTTCCTTTCTTCCAAAAATCAGATAAACACACGCAACACAATATCCCCAAAAAAAGGATTTATTAAAAATGGCAAAAAGTAGTTTTTGAATTAAAAACTTTGAGTATTAAGAGGTAAATGTCTATTTTCGTAGTCGAATCATAGTATGTACACCATTTTTTAAAATGGTACAAAATGTTTGTAAATGGAACCTAAAGATCTAAAAAACTCAGAAGAGTTAAAAAGTACGAAAAAAACTGACCTTGAAAATTCTGAAAAGAATGTGTTGCCTTCGGAGAAAGAGACCAATAAACCTATCCCTGCCGAAGATGAAAAAGTTATGCCGGAAACTTCCCTGAATTCAGAAGAAAAAACCGATAGCGAAGAGCAAACTTTTGCGGAGGCAGAAAATGTAAAAGCGACGGAAGAAGAGTCGGCCCCGGAAGAGGAAGGAAAAATGGAGCCTGTTGCCGAAAAAGCGGAAAAGGAAGTTGTTGAAACACACGAAGTTGTTTCAGAGGAACCAGCTACCATTGATGAACCGGCGGAACAACAAGAAAAAAGCGGCGAAACGGCTGATAATGAGGCAGGCCAAAAAGAAGCGCAAACAAAAGAAACCGAGACGGAAAAGGAAGAAAAACCAGTTGTAAAAACGCCTCAACCCGAAGCGAAAAAAGAAAAACCCGATTATACAAAATACACACAGGTAGAGCTGGTAAATGCCATGCGCGATATTTTAGAAAGCAACAGCAGCCGTGATGTAAAAGAAGAAATAGACCTTATAAAATCCACCTTCTACAGAAATTTAAAAGCAAATGTGGAAGAACAGAAGACCAAATTTCTGGAAGAAGGAGGAAACATTGAAGAGTTTGTAGCCGAAAAAGATCCGTATGAACAGGATATAAAAGATTTGCTGAAACGTTTCCGGCAAATCCGCATTGAGTTTAACAAAAAGCTCGAAGTTGAAAAGGAAGAAAACCTGAAACTGAAATACCAGGTTATTGAAGAAATTAAAGCCTTAATCAACAACGAGGAATCAATCAATAAAACATTCCAGGAATTTAGAGATTTGCAACGCAGGTGGCGCGAAATAGGCCTTGTACCGCAATCGGAAATGAAAAACCTGTGGGACACCTATCATTTTCATGTTGAAAATTTTTACGATTACATAAAAATCAACAAGGAACTGCGCGACCTCGACCTGAAAAAAAACCTGGAAGCCAAAATTAAACTTTGTGAAAGAGCAGAGGAATTACTGGTTGAACCATCCATAATCAAAGCATTCAACACTCTTCAGAAATACCATGAGCAGTGGCGCGAAATAGGGCCGGTGCCCATTGAACAAAAAGATGATATTTGGGAACGGTTTAAAGCCGCAACAGCAAAAATCAACAAAAAACACCAGGAATTTTTTGACAGCCGGAAACTGGAGCAAAAAAAGAACCTGGAAGCCAAAATTGCTCTCTGCGAAAAAGTAGAAGAGATAAATCAGCAGGAAATTACCAGCCACAGAGAGTGGGACGAAAAATCAAAAGAAATGGTGGAACTTCAAAAAGTTTGGAGAACCATTGGTTTTGCCCCAAGAAAAGACAACAACAGAATTTATGAACGTTTCCGGAACGAGTGCGACAAATTTTTTGATGCCAAACGCGAATTCTACTCAAAAAATAAAGAGCTTCAGCAAAACAACCTGCAGTTGAAACTGGAGTTGTGCAACGAGGCTGAGACAATGAAGGACAGTACCGACTGGAAAAAAACAACCCAGGATTTTATAAATATTCAAAAAAGGTGGAAAGAAATCGGGCCGGTACCGCGCAAACATTCCGATGCGCTTTGGAAACGTTTCCGCTCGGCTTGTGATTATTTTTTCGACAAAAAATCGGAACATTTTTCAGGCCTCGATACAGAACAGGTTGATAATCTGAAATTGAAAAACGACCTCATTAAGGAAGTGGAAAATTTCAAACCTTTAAAAGATGTGGATGAAAACCTGAAGATGCTGAAATCGTTTCAACGCAGATGGACTGAAATAGGACATGTTCCGATTAAAAAGAAGGACGATGTTCAAAACCGTTTCCGCGATGCCATAAACCAGCTGTTTGATGAACTGAATCTGGATGAAGAAAAACGAAACCTGTTGAAATTCAAAAGTAAAATGACTTCCTATACTGCGTCACCCAGAGGACAGAATAAAATGAGAATGGAACGCGACAAGTATATGAACAAATTGAAACAGCTTGAAAATGACCTGGTTTTGCTCGATAATAATATTGGTTTTTTCACCATGTCGAAAAATGCAGAATCATTGATTCAGGATGTGAAAAAGAAAATTGAAAATACCAAACAGAAGATTGAATTTTTAAAGGAAAAAATCAGGGTTATCGACGATTTGGATACCGTTGAGTAATACAATAGCTAAACTAAATTGCAGGAAGGGGGGCTTTTACAGTTCTCCTTCTTTGTTTTTGGTAGCCGGAATAAATTCGAGCGAAACCGAATTTACACAATGCCGGGTATTTTTATCAGTAAAACCTTCGCCTAAAAAAACATGGCCCAAATGGCCGCCACAGGCATTGCAGGTAATTTCTGTCCTCCGGCCGTCGGCATCCGTCGATTTTCTGACGGCGCCTTCAATTTCATCGTCGAAACTGGGCCAGCCGCAACCCGAGTCAAACTTGTCGTTTGAACGATACAAGGGGGTGCCACAACGTTTGCAAACATAGGTTCCCTTTTCGTAAAACTTGTCGTATTTCCCGGTAAACGGTCGCTCGGTACCTTTTTCAAGAATTACAAATTTCTCAAAATCGGTCAATTCATTGTATTTCATGGTGTCTGTTTTTGTTGTTTTCTGTTCCTGAACCTTCTTTGTTTGCCCGGCACAGGCAGAAAACCCGATTCCTATAAAAACGATTAATACGATTGTTTTCATCATACAACTAATACAATTTTGCGGGCATTTTGGTTTACAAATGAAAAGTTAAGAATTATTAATCCCGATGCCGGGTTGATCGGAAAGTGTAATTTTCCCGTCAATTATTTTCATTCCTGAATACGGGTCGTTGCTAATCAGCAGGTTCCCATCCAAATCGGCCCAGTCGGTTTTTGGAGAAAGCTGGGCAGCAGCCGAAACTGCACACGAAGTTTCAGTCATACAACCCATCATCACCTTCATTTTGTTAGCCCTGGCAAGTTGAACCATTTTATGTGCTTCACGCATTCCGGTGCATTTCATAAGTTTAATGTTGATACCCGAGTAGATTCCAACGGTTTTTTGCACATCGCAAAGTCGCTGAACCGCTTCATCGGCGATAATGGGAAGAGGAGAATTTTCCGTCAGCCAGGCCAGTTCGTCTGTTTTTTCTTTGGGCATTGGCTGTTCAACAAACTCAATGCCTTTTTCTTTTAGCCAGAAAATCGTGTCGAGCGCCATTTTTTTATCCTGCCATCCCTGGTTTACATCCACACACAAGGGCACATTGGAAACCGAGCGGATGGTTTCTATCATTTCCCGGTCATTTTCGCGTCCGAGTTTTATTTTCAGGATTTTGAACCCGCTGGCTTCCCTCACTTTTTCTTTCACCACCTCCGGTTTGTCGATACCAATGGTGAATGATGTATGGGGCGTATTTTCAGGCGAAAATCCCCAGATTTTGTACCACGGTTGTCCCATAATTTTTCCCACCAGGTCGTGAAGGGCAATATCAACCGAGGCTTTCGCTGCCGGATTTCCGGGAGCTGCTTCATCAACATACTCCAGAATTTCATCCATGCGGAACGGGTCTTTAAACTGTTCCAGGTTTAACTGCGATAAAAACTCGGCAACACTTTGCTGAGATTCACCCAAATATGGTGGCATCGAAGCTTCTCCAAAACCGGTAATGCCGTCAAATTCCAGTTTTGTCAGCATAACCGGGGTTGTGGTTCTTGAACTGGTTGCAATGGTGAAAACATGTTTCAGTTGCAAATCGTAGGCTTCAAAACTTAATTTTAGTCCGCGTGCTGGTAATTTTCCTTTCATAGTTGAATGTATTGTTCCGGGGAGCAGTAGTCCGCCGAAAGTAAAAACGCTAGAATTTTGTATAAATTTTCTTCTGTTGCAGCTCATTTGATTAGCGAATTAGCCATTTTTGATTTTTTTGAAAATTTCAATACCACGAATGATTTTTTATATGCTGAATTCCGTCACCTTCAAAACCAATAATTCGCTTCGCTTTTACCAACGAGTTTTTCCGGTATTCTGAATAAATGGGGCTTTCAGGATTAAAACTGTTTTGTCTTACGTGCCCGGAAGCATGAATAAATGCTGAATCTCCGGTTGATATGGCCACGTGAGTGATTCTTTCGGTTTCGGTCTCAGTTGCTTTTCTTCCAAAAAACAACAGATCGCCGGGCTGCGTGTTATTGATTTGAATTTCCTTTCCGTGCCGGGCCTGCAACGATGCATCGCGGGCCAGAATAAGCCCGTTTGCAAAAAACACCGTTTTTACAAAACCGCTGCAATCCATAGCATTTGCCGATGTTCCGCCCCATAAATAAGACCGGCCGCTCAATTGCTTTGCCAGTGCAATAATATTTTCCGGAACAGCTTCTATCTCAGTTTTAAAAGTGTGAAAATCTACCCAGTTTTGCGGCGCAACAAAACCCGTTCTTCCATCGGGGAAACGAATTTCCTTCCAGCGGACAGTTTCAGCTGTCTGTGTTAAAATACACCCCAGTGTAACATCCGAGACGGGAACACTAAAGTTTTCATCTTCGTAAATGGTTCCGTTTAATCCGGTAAAAATAACCCGTTCTGAATTTTTCCATTCATTTAGCTCAGAAGATGTTACAGGCCAAATAGCGGATTGGTCAACCCACGAAATATATTTGTCGGGAGTTTGGATAAAAAACCAGCCTCCTTCTTTTTTTAGAATTTGTACCGGTGTTCCCAATATGGCTTGTGTAACCAACTCGGAAGCATAGGAGGGGGTGCTGCGCAAATTGGCCACCGGGACGGTTACAATGGCAAATGTTTTTTCT
>JAFGDX010000442.1 GCA_016931875.1 Prolixibacteraceae bacterium | reverse complement strand
TCGGCAAAAGGGACGGCTGGATTTGAGATGGTTGCTGATAAAGTGTTGAACATCTGTCAGCCAGAAGTTTGGGGCTGTTCAGACAACAACCGCGGGGTGAATCATATTCCGGGATACATGCACAATATGTTGAATACTGCACTGCAATAAAATTCAACCTCTGGCTGCAACTTTATTGAAGGTTTTTTTTAATATCTTTATTGTTTTTATGAACAGATAGCTAATTCGTTTAATATGAGCAAATTAATTGTAAACCAGCTGGATTATGCACGCATTAAAAAGTGCATTAATGATGCAAAACAGTTTAAATCAATAAGTAATGCAGAGGCTGAAAAACTGATGTTTGAATTAAATTCAGCCCAAATTGTTGAACCAATGGCTATTCCCTCCAATGTGGTAACAATGAATTCGATTGTAAAACTGAGTTTTTTAAACAATAAAAAACAGGTTCAGTTTCAAATTGTTTATCCTGAGCAGGCCAACGTCAGAGAAAACAAAATCTCAATTTTTTCTCCCATTGCAACGGCTTTGATAGGATACAAAGTGAAAGATGAAATCGAGTGGATTGTTCCTGCCGGTTTAACAAAGATCAGAATTGATGAGATTATCTATCAACCCGAAGCTGCTGGTGATTATAATTTGTAAGTAGCAAAATTGGTGACAGGGCGGACATTTTTGTTTTGAACCACAAATTTTAAAACACGTTGCTATTATTTTTCACCAGACAATATACATCTGTTGTGTAGAATGCAGGAAATATTTGCAGGATATACTAAAAATGAACCGCAAGGGAAAGGAAAAAGTTTCTTCCCGGGGCCGATACACCTGAACTGTAGGAACGGTAACGCCGGTCGGACAGATTCTCAATCCCGGCATGCACGGCAAAAAGGTCTGAAATTTTATACATTCCTTTAAAATTGAGTGTACACCACGCCGGAGCATAGGGATTTCCGCCGGCATCCACAGCATAAATTTCGGTTTTCGCCTGTTCACTTACTGCCAGTTCGCTGTAACTGTATTCAGCCTGGTATGCCGCGTAAATTTCTAATTTCAGTACCTCGGTTGTATAGGTTAACTTTGAAATGCCAAATGCCGGCGCGGCATGCCTCGACGGGCTGGTTGCTCCATCGTCTGTTTCTTCTTTCCCTTTTTGATAATTAAAATCGGATGAGAATCCAAAACCTTGCGGCAGTTTAACTTCCATTCCGGCCTGAAATCCATAAACATGAGCCTCTGCAGCATTTTGTATGGCCTGCACTTTACTCAATATTCCGTCGTACATAATACTGTCGAGGCCATTGAGAGAAAAATCGCGGCGGACCATGGCATTTTTCAGTTTTGTGTAATAAGCCGAAAGGTCGATTTTTACCACATCGCCCAGTATTTTTGCTGCGCCAATGTCAGCCGAATACGCATATTCGGCATCCAACTCCGGGTTGGGAACCACCACCGAACCGGGTTCGGAATCAAAAACTTTTCCCATATCATCGACGTTTGGCGCGCGGAAAGCCGTGGCAAGATTGGCATTGATTACCCAATCCTCTGCGGGGCGGTATGTGCCACCAATGCTACCGGTTAAAGAACCTTTATCCGTGTTTGCCTTTGTAAACGGAAAAGGATAAAACGTGGTATCAAACTCTGCATCAATTTTAAACCGGTTGTAGCGCAATCCAGCCTGAAACAAAACTTTCTCTGAAATTTTCAACTGGTTGTTTACATAAATACCCAGCGATTGCCAACGGGCCTGCGGATAACGCGAAGGCCCTTTTTCTTTCATTTTTGTGACAATGTCTTCGGTTTCGCCGGTTGATTTTACATTGTTCAACACATACTCCAACCCGTAATAAAACTTGTTTTTTCTGCCGGTCGGTTTTACAAAATCAAGGTTGGCCGACCACGCTTCCACATTCTCGGTTTGTATTGTTCGGCTGGTTTTGTTGAATAAACGATCAATTCTGCTTTCTTCAAACCATTGGTTGGCCAACCGCAGAGTTGCGATATCATAAAATGTTTTATTGCCTTTGAGGGTAACCTTCAAATTGTTCATCATCCAGATTTGCGGCCCGTAGTTCCATTCTGCATACCGGGGAAGCCCGTCGCGTATCCGGTTGTGCCGGTCGTATCTTCCGTATGGAGAAGTTTCTGAATAGTGAAAGCCATATTGGAAATCAAGGTTTTCTCCGGGTTGGAAACGCACTTTCTGCATTGCATTGATTTGCGAATAGGCAGTTGGAATTTGCAGCAGATGATGCTCCTGGTCGATTATCGCATCGGTTCCGTTCTGGTGTTGAACATGAAACGGTTTTATATATTCCTCAGGTCCGTGGCTTCCCTGACGTAAATGGTCAAAATTGAACGAACTGATGCTGGTTGTCAGTGCCCATTTTTTCCACCCGGTACTGATATCAAAATGACCGGTTTTTTCTTTGTTGGCCGCTGAATACCTTGCAATGGCTTTTCCCGAAACAACCGAAGTACCTGAACTCGACAGCCGGGGAGCAAGTGTTTGAAAACTCATTACGCCACCAATGGCATCGCTTCCGTAAATAACCGAGCCGGGGCCAAACAGAATTTCTGAATTTTCCATGGCAAAGGGGTCAAGCGAAATTACATTCTGAATGTTCCCGCTTCGGAAGATGGCTGTATTCATGCGCACCCCGTCAACCGAATAAAGCAGCCGGTTGGTGGCAAAACCCCGTATCATCGGGCTGCCGCCGCCCTGCTGGCTTTTCTGAATAAATACGTTGCCTGATATTCCCAGTAAATCAGCCGCTGTTTGCGGGTTTTCAAAATTTACTTCAGCCGGCTGAATGGTGGCCACTTTTAAAGGCACATCGGTGGAAGGCTGTTGCCAGCGGGCCACCGAAACAACAATCTCGTCAATGTTCAAATGTGTTTTTTGTAATTCAATAAAAAAGTTGCGCTCTCTGAGTTCTGAATAGGAAACAGCTACTTTTTGATACCCCAGAAGAGTTATCGTAATTTTTTCAGCCCCTTCAAATGCCGAAATACCGGCTTGTCCGTTTGGGTTGGTGGTAGCATATGCGCTGGGTTTTTCGCTTATTAATGCCACCAGTGGAAGCGGGTCTCCGGTATCTTTATCTTTTATGGTTATTGTTTGCGAAAAACCGGAAAAGGCTGTTGCAAACAAAATCATAAACAAGCAAATTTTATTCATGATGTGTATTCCTGTCGCTCAATGGTTCAATTTTGTTTCCTGCAAAGATATCAAGGAAGGTTGTAAATCATATGATATTTACAATTTAACCCCAAAACAGCGGGTTTTAACCGTTTTTTTCTCCAACTTTAATTCTCTGTTAATTCGTATTTCCCTGACAAAGCTCAATAATTTTTACTGATTCCGTTTGTTCTTTTGCGGCCGTTTTTATACAATAATTAACAGGAAATCATTTATTTTGCGATGTTTACACATTTTTTACAAATGAATCCGAAATTAGCGACTGCTATTAAAGATTATGTCATTATCACCGTAGGGCTTCTGATGTTTACCATGGGCTGGGTGGTGTTTCTTATTCCGGCTGAAATTACCGGTGGCGGAGTAAGTGGTGTGGCGGCAGTGGTTTATTTTGCGGCAAAAATCCCGGTAAGTATCACATTTTTGGCTATAAATGTGGTGCTGGTGCTGGTGGCCATAAAAATACTCGGCGCCAATTTTGGTATCAAAACCATTTACAGTATTGCCGTTTTAACATTGTTTTTTGCTCTCTTTCAGAATATTATAAAAGAACCTATTGTTGACGATAATTTTTTGTCGGCGGTTTTGGGAGGTATGTCGGGCGGTATCGGGCTTGGAATTGTTTTTTCGCGGGGCGGAAGTACCGGCGGAACCGATATATTTGCCATGATTGTTAACAAGTACCGGAACATTAGCCCGGGAAGAGTAATTTTATATTGCGATGTAATTATTATTGCTTCGTCGTACTTTGTATTTCAGTCGCCGGCAAAACTGGTTTACGGATATGTTTCCATGTGGGTGGTTTCCTATTCGCTCGATTCGTTTCTGAGTGGCGCCAACCGTTCTGCTCAAATGTTTATCTTTTCAAAAAAATATGAAAAAATTGCTGATTTTATTAACAATGAGGCAATTAGAGGTGTTACTATTTTAGATGGAATGGGTTGGTACACGAAAGAAGATACTAAGGTTATCATGTCGGTCGTTAGAAAAAGAGAAACAAGTGCCATTTTCAGAAAAATAAAAGAAATAGATCCGGAGGCGTTTATTACCATGGGAAGTGTAATGGGCGTTTACGGACAGGGATTTGAAAAACTAAGATTATAAGATGAGGATGTTGAGGGAAAGTTTTTTTAGAATTGTTGGAATCGTTTTTTTAGCAGTAGTCATTTATTCATGTCAAAATAAGAACAACACGGAAAAACAACCGGAAGAAACCGTGGTGCCCGATACAATCGTGCCCCTTGAACCGGTGCTGCGATACGGAATCCCTGTTGATTCGTTTGAACTGGTTGAAGGGATTGTTAAAAACAACCAGTACCTCAGCCAAATTTTAAATGAAAGTGGGGTGGGGATGGTGACCATCGACAAACTGGCGCGGAAATCAAAACCGGTTTTTGATGTCAGAAAAATACGCAGCGGACAAAAATATACCGTTTTTCAAACGGCTGATTCGTTGCAGGAAGCCCGTTATTTTGTGTATGAAAGCTCGCCCACCGAATATTATGTGTATGAATTGTTTGATACTCTCCGGATATACCGTGGCGAAAAAGAAGTGGAAGCCCGGCACCGGTCTGCACAGGGAGTTATTGAAACATCGCTCTGGAATTGTATGGAAGACAATGATTTGGATCCGATGCTGGCGCTCGATCTGTCTGATATTTTTGCATGGACAATCGACTTTTTTGCTATCCAGAAAGGCGATCGTTTCAGGGTGATTTTTGATGAATTGTTTGTTGACTCAACTTATATTGGTATTGGCGAAATCTATGCCGTTCAGTTTGATCATTATGGGGACGAAAATTTTGCCTTCCGGTTTTTTCAGGATGAACGCTACGATTTTTTTGATGAAACCGGGGTCAGTCTCCGGAAAGCGTTTTTAAAAGCACCCCTGCAATTTTCGCGCATCAGTTCGCGGTTTTCCAACAGCAGGTTGCACCCTGTTCTCCGAATCAGGAGGCCGCATCACGGGGTAGATTATGCCGCGCCAACAGGAACGCCCGTTGTGAGTATTGGCGACGGAACGGTAATTGCGCGTGCCTATCAGAGAAATGGCGGTGGAAATTATGTAAAAATTAAACACAATTCGGTGTACACCACCACCTACATGCATCTTTCCGGTTTTGGAAAAGGAATAACCACCGGCACACGCGTAAAACAGGGCCAGGTGATTGGTTATGTTGGTGCCACCGGTTTGGCCACTGGCCCTCATCTCGATTTCCGGGTGGCTAAAAACGGCAGTTATGTGGATCCCTTACGAGTGGAGGCCCCTCCTGTTGAACCCGTTAAAGAGGAGAATCTTCCACAGTACAACATCCTGAAAGACTCTTTAATAAACGAGTTGCAAAATATCAGGTGGGCAGGGGAACAACTGCTGGTTGAAAAATAAATCGTACCGTTCCGGCACATTTTCTATTTGCTGCCCTACGATGCTGATTGTCTTACCTGGCTGTCGAACAAACGCATAACACCTGTGATTATGGTGAGTACGCCTGCAAAAATCCCAAATATTTTTTCGATGGAAATCCCCTGCGAAATAAAAATAAACGTAGCCAGTGGAACTAAAATCAGAAGAATGAGGTATTGAATATTTCGCCATTTCCCCTTGAATCCCAATTTCTTTTCTATGGCTTTTACATCCGATGGTTCCAGGCTATCATTCACAAAATCTCTGAAGGCTTCGGAAAACAGTTTTGGATAAGGATTTGGGATAATTAGCTTTTTGTCTGCCAGCCGCTGGATTATGTTTTTGTTTTTCCGGTTTAGCAAACCATCATCGGCCAAATCGTAAAGAACAATTTTTTCATAACCGGTTAAATTATCCCAAATATTGGAGAATTGTGTATCATTTTCTTCCAGTTCCCAGGTTTTGTGATCAAACGTATTGTCCTTATTTATTTCTTTTTTTTCTGTTGACGGTTTTTCTTGCGGATTTGTATCCTGGTAATGATTCAGATAACCGTTGAATTCAAAGAAATTTTTAAACGTGGTTTTCCATCGTTTTTTAAGAAGATATATCTGTGTGATTTCTTTTTTATCAATTTCATTTTCAAGAATGTAATCGTTGTAAAACTCATCAATCGATTCCAGGTCGAACGGAATGTCAACAATTATTTTTCCTGTGGCGTTTTGGCACATTTCGAGTATTTTTTTTAATAAGGGCTCATGTTTTTCTATTTCATAAATGGATTGGTCGAAACCACTTATCCAGATAATGTTGTTGCCGGAAAGAATTGGGGCACAGTCAAAATCAGGTTTTGTTAAGTCGGTGGTGCGAACCGGCAAAACCGGCATATCAGGATTGTTGCCCGGTTGTTCGAGGTATTCATTTAATTTTTTCAGAAAATAGTCGCCGTTAAAGGAGTGAAGCAAAATCCGTTTGATATCCGGGTCTTCAAAAAAGATGTGTTTCCACGAAACTTCTGTTTCCTCCCAGTGTTCCGTAGTTAGATTTAAAAGAACACGTGCAACATATCGTAATAAAATCCAAACGCCGGCAGCCAAAAGAGAAAAAATGATAAATATGCTCAAAAACCATTCAGCCAAACCTGAATTTTCTTTTGTAGTTGAAATTACATCAACCACTCCCTCTGTTCCGCCTCTTGAATAAGTTAACAGTGTATCATCTATATCCCATTCTTTATGATAAATTGTGTCGTGCAGGTCTTTTATACTGTAATCTTCATTTACCGGGTCGGGCAGCATACTGTAGATTTCATCGCCTTTGTTAAACCGGTTTATTGGATGATGAAAATTGATACCCGCAATAAAACTGTCATCTTTAAATTCCACCTTAAGGTTATCAATTCCGTTTCCCTGAATACGCCGAAACCAGGGTGTATTTTCCTGCCCCGGATAGTTCTTTTTGAGTTCCAGGTTATCCATGGCCACCGAAAGCAGCTGATCCTGTTTCCAGAATTTCTCTTCCTGCTTTTTAATCGAAAAATAGTACTGAACAACGGGTATGGCCGAAATACTTGTTAGCCATAAAAACAAAAACGCCAGGTATTTTATTTTTATTTGTGGAAGGTGTATGGCAATGTATTTTGGGGAGAGCCCGGGTTGCCGATCAATATATTGCAAAATTTTTGGGACAGCCAGTGTAAAAACGATTAGAAGTGTCAAAGGAAAATAAACCTCCCACTCCGGGTGAAACCGGAGTAACAAAGTAAGTATGGCAAAACCGGTTACCAAAAGAATAATGTTTTCCGGATAGTATTTTTTCGAAAATAACTCCTGAAGCTGGAATTCTTTTCTTTTCAGGAAAACAAGAGTTATAAATGAGCTGTAGATGATAAAAATGAGTTGAAAAACCAGCATTGACACGGGGTTTTTGATAAACAGAATGCCGCTGCTTTGAACAAGGATGAGCCCTGTAAAGAGAATGGACAAATAAATATAATACCTGTAATTCTTCCCCTGAAAGAGCAACCAACTCAGAAACCAATCGGGTTTTTTCTGGTTGTTATCAGGATTTAACCAGCGCATCCCCAGCATTCCCAGCCCTACAAAAACAAGAGATGCAAAAAGAAAGTAGAACGTAAAAAGAAAGATCCTTGCATTTTTGTTGTCGGTTTGGTTAATATCGAGCAGGGTTATGTGGTAAAGCGGTGTTTCATTAACAGGTACTATCCGGGCCATCCACTTTTTTTCGTTGTAGTTTATATGAACAATATCTGCAACCCGCAAATTGATGGTCTTTATTAATTTTGAATTGGTTTCGCATTCGGCAACAAAATTTTCGTGCAGGTTTTTTGATTTTATGGAATGATACAAAACATCTCCCGAGCCGTTAATAATAACATATTCAATGTCTTTTGGCAACACCTGGTAATATAGTGAAGGGACGGCCGAAGTGATGGCGGTAACCGGAAGCGAATCGTTTTTTGCGTTGTGAAACGAAAAAGCTGTCTCGCCTTTTGCGGTGTTGTATGATTTTATTGATTCAATATAAAAATGAATACCATCGTCCGTTTTCGAAGGCCACGAACCGGTTTTTTTAACAACCTGTGTAAAATAGTTTCTTGTATTCAGGTCAAGCGGAACAACATCCGAAAAAGGGGTACGTGTAACGGCTTTGTGCACAATTCCATTCCGTTCAATGATTAGGATTTCATTCAGCGGAAAGGGCCTGTCCAGTGTGTCGCCGGTTAGTTGATAATATTTAGTTTTACCACGGTTGAAATGCGTGCTTACTTTTTGGGCCAGCGGGGGTTGTGTTGCTGTTGAATCGATAATGGAAAGATAAAGGTTTTTTACTGAATCGATGTCGGAGCTTACAAAAGTATAAAGCGAATCGGAAACCAGTTTGAGCCGGTTTTCCAGTTGCGAACGGTCGACAAACTGATGTTTGATAACCCCGATGGCAATAAGCACCAGCAAGCCCGAGCCAAAAATGGTTGATATGGCACTGCCGCTGGCATCCATGGCTTTCAGTCGTTCCTTTTCACCAATAAAGATTATTTTCAGAATAGGCATTCCAATAAAAATCAATAGGAGAATGGCTGCAATCAGTATCAGAAACTGGTTATTTATGGTGCGGGTTTTACTGCGAAAAGCGTCATCAACAATAAGTCCGGCTATACAAAATCGTTTTCCCAAAAAGTCGATGGGCAAAATCATCACGTGTTTGTCTTCACCTCTGATGGTGATGATTTCCCAGATACCTCCCTGAACATTTTCCACACTGTCGCAAAGCGCCTCTGGGTTGGTTATGTCGGCCACCAAATCAGAATTCGAATTATAATACACCAGCGAATCATCAAACAGGATGATGTTTTCAAACAAGCGATCAAATTTTAATCCCTGCATCAGAATGTCAACCGGCACTTTAAACTGAACCGGTGTTGACAGAAGCGAATCAGTATAGCTGGGATCGTTTTCCAAAGCAGGCAGAAAATAAAGGTTTGCTACCGAGTCGATTGCCTGTTGGCTTATTGTATCCGAAATTTGCGGACGATAATCGATAAAAAGTTTGTTTTTCCGGGTTGAATTAACAAAAAAATCCTCCGAAACAGCCGCCGGACTTTCGAGTTCCACATAGTCAAAAAGTTCTTCGATAACCTTTTTCACACCCTGGGCTGAGCTGGTTTTACAAATCACCGTGTCCTGAACAAGTTGGCCGGTGTTGCCAAAGTGTTTGATTTTATAGTAAAGGCCATAGTTTTTAAAATGACTTTGGTAATAATTGTTTTTATCGAACATATTATTCCCGTACTCTTTTAAAATACGAAAAGCCCGTTGCTGAAGTTTGGCCTCCTGGTTTGGAATGTAGATAAAAAAATAGGTAAAATATAAAAATGCAAATGCGAGAACAATTACAACCCACCCAACATAATTGGCGCCCTTGAAAGTTTGTATTTTCATAATTTAATGGTTCGTCGTTACAAAGATACGGTAATTTGAAACCAAAGTCAATGCAGACCTTTTTATCTTATTTGTGTTTTCGTGCATAATTTATCTGTAAAATTGAACTTTAGCAAAGTTTAATAGCTTTCGTTTTGCACTTAAGTTTATTATTGTGATTTGTTCTGAGTCCTTTTATTTGTTTGGAATAAATTTAAAATATGCAATGACATAAAATCAACGTATATAGATATAAAAATATAAGTATTTTTAGATAGTAAATTGCATCATATTCAGGTAAAATCATGAATCAATTAGCTCATCGAATTTATATCATTTCGCTGGTTTTAGTTACTGTTCTTGTTTTTGGCCTGCTGGCTTTTTACGGAGCCGGTTATTACACTACCGGTATTGCTGAGCGCCATTTTCATGAGCAAAATGAACTTCTTAAACCCACCGGATTAATTGGGCACGGACTTGGAATTATCGGATCGGTATTTATGCTCATTGGAGTTTTCAGTTACATGGCACGTAAAAGAATTCGCCGTTTTTCAAGAATTGGCAAATTGAAATACTGGCTCGAATTTCATATTTTCCTTTGCACTCTGGGGCCAATTCTGGTGCTTTTTCACACTTCGTTTAAATTTGGAGGTCTGGTAGCCGTTAGTTTCTGGAGCATGGTTGCTGTAGTAATCAGCGGTGTTATCGGGCGGTTTATTTATCTGCAAATCCCCCGGACCATTGAAGGGCGCGAAATGAGCCTGAATGATTTGAACACAATGGAAACGGGTTTATTTTCTGATTTGAAAAATCAACTGAATATCAATTCCGGCATTTTAATTGGAATGAATGAGGCCCTCCAACAGGGGACGGCAACAAAAGAAATGAATTATCTCGTCCGGATTGTCAGGCGTTTTATTTTTGAACGAAAACTGGTCAATCAATTCAGAAGAGAATTAAAATCACAAAAACTGAAAGGTAAAAATCTTCGAAAAGCTGTTCGTATTTTTAAAACAAAAATTATTCTGAACCGCCGGATTGCCTGGCTTTCATCGATGCAGAATTTCTTGCGGTACTGGCATGTGGCACACCTTCCGTTTGCATTAATTATGCTGGTAATTATGATTGTACACATTGTGGTGGCCTTACTTTTTGGATATAAATGGATTTTTTAGGTCATGGAAAGCGTTTTGGAGAAAATAGTGATTTATGGTGCTGTCGGAATTTTTCTGGTGGTGGTTTTTCTCGTTTACATCCGCAAATTGCGCCGAGAATCAAAAGTTGT
>JAFGDX010000441.1 GCA_016931875.1 Prolixibacteraceae bacterium | reverse complement strand
TTTTTATAAAGTTGAATTTATTAAGCTTCAAATGTAAATTGGTTGCATCCAAAAGCAATACATGATTGATTTTTTAGACCGTTCTGAAAAAGAGAAAATTAACAGCGGACAAATATCAAATTGATTTGAGGATTCCTAATAGCAGAAAGTCTGTATTTTTTCGCACTCCAAATACTTGCCTGGTGAAAGCCGGTAACTGATTTTAAACCACAACGGAACATTCACAATTGTATTTCAGGTTCTGAATAGTGACTGAAATTTCCTTCAATATGCAGTTATTGTAAATTCAGGTAAAAATACATTTGTCGGGTTTTTTCAAAAGAATAGGTTGGTTGTATTGAACTACCTTGCACTGGAATAATTGTTAATATGTTAAAGTTGATAGCGATTGAGTTTGTTAAAGCAAGTTGTTATTCGCATTTTATTTGAGGAGACAGGAATTGTACACAGTGTTATGTTCATAAAAATGAAAAAAAGAATCCGGGTTTTAGAAAATCCTTGTTTAACATTGTGTACCCTTATTTTTTATCTTTTCTTATTCCTTAACGAAATTACAGGGTAGCATTCTGCTGCCCTTGTTTCTATTATTTTCTCAGAGAACAGAAAAATGGGGAAAATCGTTTTTTTATTTTAAACCTTTGTCAATCCGTTGAGTCCTATTTTTTGGTCTGATTAGGTTAAACAGGCGAAGTAGTGTTTTTTTAATAAAAAGTTTATTCTTATTATTTTGTTTGTTTTCTTTGAGAGAAGTATCAGATGAATTAGTTAAATTTCAATTTTTTAAAAACTAATTAATAAACTAAAAGATAAATTTTATGGAAGAAACTTCAAAAAATCAATTAAACCGTAGAAAATTTTTAGGTCTATCAGCACTTGGGTTAACAGGGTTAACCATTTTACCAAGCTGGACCATTGAAGGATTAAAAATTGCTCCGAGCGACAGAGTTGTGTTGGGTTACATCGGTGGTGGCCAGCAGGCTCTTTCTGATTTCAGGGGATTTAGCAGTGTTCCGGGTGTACAGGTTGCAGCCTGCTGCGATGTTGACAGTATGAAACAACAGCGTTTTAAACAAACAGTTGAAGAATGGCAGAAAAAGCAAGGAGTTGCTCCACGCTGTGATATGTACGAACAGTATGAAGAGTTGCTTGAACGTAAAGATATCGATGCCGTTGAAGTGGTTACTCCTGATCACTGGCATGCACTGCAAACCATACATGCATGCCAGGCAGGAAAAGATGTCTATGTTCAAAAACCCTTGTCGTTTACCATTACCGAAGCTTTAAAAATGGTCAGGGTTGCAAACGACAATAAACGGATTGTTCAGGTTGGTAGCCAGCAACGTTCAAGCGGCGAGTTCCAAAAAGCAATTGAACTCGTTCAGTCAGGCGCCATCGGGCATATCGATAAAATTTATGCCAAAGTTGGTGATCCGCCAAAACCACTCGATCTTCCAGAACAGCCCATTCCGGCAAACCTGAATTTCAACCTTTGGATGGGGCCACTGAACGACCCGAAAATTCATTATCATTCTGATCTCTGTCCACCTATTTCGCTCGATCCGCCGGAAAGAGAAAAATTATGGGGGGCATGGCGCTGGTATCTTGAAACCGGTAACGGTTATACGGCCGATTGGGGTGCTCACATGTTTGATATTGCCCAGGCAGCTATTGGTATGGATGGCTCATGCCCTGCTGAAATTATTCCGAAAGGATACAACGGTCAGGAATATATGACTTTCAAATATTTGAATGGCATAGTAATGACCGAACAACCGTATCTGGAAGATATGCCGAATGCACAGGGAATTAAATTTATTGGCGACAAAGGCTGGATTGAAGTTGCCCGCGGCTACCTGGGATGTTCCGATCCTTCACTTGTTCCTGAAGAACTCGCCGGAAGAAGGCCACGTAACCTTACCCCGGAAGAAAGAAAGAAAATGTTTGAACAAATGCAGCGAAGCCAGGCACGGGGAAGCGGTAGTTTTGAAATCAGCGCTCCGCACATGCAAGACTTTATTGATGCTGTCCGTTCAAGACAAAAACCAATTGCGCCAATTGAAGTGGGTGCAAGTACGGCTATTCTTTGCTGTTTGGGGAACATGGCCCACGAAATGCAACGCCCGGTAAAATGGAACCCCGCCACCCTAAGTTTTGGCGAAGACAAAGAAGCATGGAATCATCGCCTGTATCATTATGAATACAGAGGTTCATATACGTTATAATATAACTGACCAATAAGATTATTATGGAAACAAAAAGAGAATTTTTAAAAAAACTCGGACTTCTTACTGTTGGAGGTATGGTTGGGGGCGCAATGGCTCCTGCTGCCGCATCCAACGCCAAAAGCAATTTGTTTGCGCCTAAAAAAATAGTTGGGCTGCAATTGTATTCGCTTGGCCGGGAGTTAACGGAAGATGTTCCCAACGGATTAAAAAAAGTAGTTGAAATAGGGTATACCAATGCTGAAGCAGCCGGCTACCGCGAAGGCAAAATTTACAATTACGAGGTTCCCGAATTTAAAAAAGTAGCGGAAGATGCCGGGTTAAAAGTAACCGGATCTCACGTAAATCCGCCAGTTCGGAAATATACAAAAGAAAATATGGGCGAGATTGCCGATTTTTGGAAAAAGGCAGCCGAAGATCATGCAAAACTTGGGGTAAATACACTTGTTCAGCCCGGAATGCCGCAGATTGAAAACCACGATGACGCAGCCATTGTTTGCGAAGTTTTCAATAAAGCCGGAGAAATTGCCAAAGACGCCGGAATTAAATGGGGCTACCATAATCACAGCATGGAGTTTCAGCGCGTGGTGAAAGAAGAAGATAAAGCAAAACAGCAAAACCGCTGGATGCCTGTTGGCGATGTGATTTATGACTTGATGCTCAACGGAACAGATCCAAAACTGGTTTTCTTTGAAATGGATGTGTACTGGACGGTTATGGGGCAAAATGACCCAATTGAATATTTTGAAAAATATGCCGGCAGGTTCCCGGTTCTTCACATCAAAGACCGTTCTGTATTAGGCCAGTCAGGTATGATGAATTTCGAGACCATTTTCAAAAAAGCTTACGAAAACGGGCTTGATGAATATTTTGTTGAGCTGGAAGGAATTCGCAGCGGCAAAACTCAGTTTGAAGGAGTGAAAGAGTGTTTTGAGTACTTGAACAATGCACCTTTTGTAAAATAACAACGTTATTGTTACCATTATAAAACAGGTATTTCTAAAAAAGAGATACCTGTTTTTTATTTCTGAATCTGCAATTAAATACTGGTTTTTAAATGGATGTCTTTTGAAAACAACATGGCGGTTTCAATCAGGGCAAGGTGGGAGTAGGCCTGCGGAAAATTTCCCAGCAACTGTTTGGTTTCAAAATCAATGTCCTCGCTAAACAACCCGAGGTGATTGCTGTACGACAGTAACTGGTCAAACATTTTTTTTGCCTCTTCCTTTTCTCCAATTTTAAAAAGCGACTGAATCATCCAAAAGGTACAAATGGTAAACGAAGAAGAGGGCAGCCCAAAATCATCCTGGTTTTTGTATCTGTACATCAACCCGTTTCTGGAAAGCTCTTTTTGTGTTGCTTTAACTGTGCTGATGTACTTTTCGTCGTTTGCGTCAATAAATCCGTACGATTCCATCAAAAGTGTCGAGGCATCCAGATCGGTATTTCCGTAGGTTTGTGTAAAAGCCTGTTTTTCCTCATTCCATGCTTTTTTCAGAATATCTTCGCGAATGGTATTTTTTAAACGTGTCCATTTTTTGATGTAATCATGCCGTTTAATGAGTTCGGCCACTTTAATCCCCCGGTCAACAGCTACCCAGCAAAGTAATTTTGAAAAGGTAAAATGGCGTTGTTCGTTTCTGATTTCCCAGATTCCACGGTCGGGTTTTTTCCAGTTGTTTTTTACAATCCGGATAATGCTTCTGGTAATGGTCCACAACTCCTCACTGTTTTGCAGCGAAACATCAAAAAGACTAAACTGCTGGTAAATTACATCCATCAGAATGCCATAAATGTCGTGCTGTTTTTGTTTGTAGGCTGCATTACCGATTCGAACCGGCGCACTGTTTTCATACCCCGAAAAATGGGTTAAAATTCGTTCTTTCAGATTTTTCTCTTTGTTGATGCCATACATGATCTGAATCTTTTCATCTTTGTCGGAAACCACGTCGATGATAAAATCCAAAAAACGCTGTGCACTTCGCCAGTGTCCTAACTGGGTCATCACTTTTATCACCATCGAGGCATCACGAAGCCAGCAGAAACGGTAATCCCAGTTTCGTATTTCACCAATGGTTTCGGGAAGCGAAGTAGTGGCAGCCGCCAAAACTGCCCCCGTTTTGTCAAAACTCAAAAGTTTAAGTACCAGTGCACTGCGAAGTATTTCATCGTTGTAATGGTTAAACCGATGGGTTTCTTCCGACCAGTTGAGCCAGTATACCTTTGTTCGCTGCAATTTAAGATAGGCTCTTTCCAGCGTTTGCTCCAGCAATTTTTGGTTATAACTTATCAGAAAGAAAAAATCTCCCTTCATGGTTACTTCATCGCCACTGGCAATTGTTTTTTTGTTGAGGTTGGAATAGAGGTAAAGCGAGTCGTAAGGCCCTTTTTCCGTGCTGCTTTTGATGTATTCTTTATGAACTTTTGTTTTGGTGGGTTTTTCAGCATATTCCAAACGGGGGTCATATTTGATTCTGAACTTCGGATTTCCTGATTTCAATTTAAAATACCGGATATAATCGGGGGGTGAATAAACATGGTCGGCCCCGTTTTGATAGTGGTACCGGGGCATAAAATCAATTATTTCAAATGTATCAGAGCCGTTGGAGAAACGGGTGACCAGAATATTTGTTTTGGGAAGATATTTTTGAGATGTAGAATAGCTTTCATCAACCACCACCGCAAAACTGCCCCCTTTCTCTTTGTCGAGCAGTGAAGCAAACACGGATGCTGAATCAAACAGTGGCAAACAAAGCCATTCTGTTACCCCTGTTTTCGAGATCAAAGCTGCGCTTTTCCCATTGCCTACAATTCCGTAATCTAAATTTATCATTATGACCTTCAAATTATTTTGAGATTCGACTTATTTTCCGTATAATCCCTGCAAACAAATATAAAAAAACTATGAAGCGTTTTCTAATTATCTCGAACAGATTGCCGGTGCAAATTGCAATTTCAGACGAAAAAATTGACGTAACCCCCAGTGTTGGAGGTCTTGCAACCGGAATGCAATCGGTCAGTAAGTCGTTTAAAAGCAGCTGGATAGGATGGTCGGGGTTAAACAGCGAAAACCTGCCACCTGAACTGCAAAAAAAGGTGGATACTGCCCTTGCAAAGGAAAACTGTATTGATGTTAATTTAACGGAGGAAGAGGTTGAATTATATTACGAAGGTTTTAGCAATAAAACCATCTGGCCATTATTTCACTATTTCAGTCAGTTTGTTGAATATGAAGAAGAACAGTGGCAGGCATATAAAGCGGTAAACCGGAAATTTGCCGATGTGATTGCTGAAAATATGGAAGGTGTGGATAAAATTTGGATACACGATTACCATCTTCTGTTGTTGCCGCAGATGATCAAAGAACGGTTTCCGGATGTAACCATCGGGTTTTTTCTGCATATCCCGTTTCCTTCCTACGAGGTGTTCCGGATTTTACCCTGGCGTACCGAAATTATCAACGGGATGCTGGGCGCCGATTTGCTGGGTTTCCACACTTTCGATTATGAAAGGCATTTTATGAGTTCAGTGCGTCGGCTTTTGGGTTACGATATTCAAATTAACGAAATCAGTCTGCCCAGAAGAATTGTAAAAGTTGACAATTTCCCGATGGGGATTGATTACGACAAATTTCATGATGCTGCTATTGCGTCGCAAAAAAAATCAGTTCGCGATAAATCGGAAGTGCGAAAAGAACTGGAGCGTTACTATTTGTTGTATCCGGAAACAAAATTTATTTTATCAATCGACAGGCTCGATTACAGCAAAGGCTTGATTAACCGGCTGGAGGCGTTTGAATATTTCCTCCAAAAGTATCCGCAGTACCGCGACAAGGTAACGCTGGTGCTACTTGCTGTCCCCTCAAGGGTGGGGGTTGAACAATACCAGCAAATGAAAAGTGAAGTGGATGAGGTGGTAGGCCGCATAAACGGGAAGTTTTCTTCGATTAACCGCACACCAATCTGGTATTTTTACCGGTCGTTGCCTTTTCAGAATCTGGTAGATTTATACAACTATTGCGAAATTGCTCTTATCACTCCCATTCGCGACGGGATGAACCTGGTAGCCAAAGAGTTTATCGCGTCAAAAACCGATGGACGCGGCGTGCTGATTTTAAGTGAAATGGCCGGCGCTTCAAAAGAAATGAGCGAGGCCATCATTATCAATCCAAACAACAAGGCACAAATTGCAGCTGCCATTGAAACTGCCATTGAAATGCCGGTTGAGGAGCAAATCGAACGAAATGCCATTTTGCAGAAACGATTAAAAAGATACAATGTTGAAAAATGGGCCAACGATTTTTTAAGCAGCCTCGAAAAAGTAAAGAAAAGCGAAGAAATGTATCTGGCTAAAAAACTTACAAAAGCCGATCAAAAATCACTGGTAAAAGAGGTTTGCAGTAGCGACAACCGGATTTTCTTTCTGGATTACGACGGAACCCTGACCGGTTTTAAAAACAATCCGGCACATGCAAACCCCGATGACGACCTGTATTCATTGCTTGATGAATTAAATGCAAATCCAAAAAACAAGGTGGTTTTAATTAGTGGCCGCGACCGCGAAACATTTCAGAAATGGTTTGGCGATAAAGATTACACGCTGATTGTTGAACATGGTGTTTGGGTAAGAACACCAGGCAAAGACTGGCAGATGATTGAACCTTTGGACGCTTCGTGGAAAGAAAGTATTCGTTCAGCACTCGAGTTTTATGTCGACCGTACACCGGGTTCTTTTATCGAAGAAAAAAATTACAGTTTGGTGTGGCATTACCGGAAATCGGACCCGGAACTGGGTGTTAACCGGGCCATCGAATTAAAGGATGAACTGACCAGTTTGGTAACCAATCTGAACCTGGAAATTCTGGAAGGAAACAAGGTGATTGAAATTAAAAACCGCGGTATCAACAAGGGACGAGCCGCACAAAGATTGTTACTCGAATTTCCTGCCGATAAAATTGTGGCCATTGGCGACGACTGGACCGATGAATTTTTGTTTTCCGAAATACCCGATTCGGCCATTACAATTAAAGTTGGACTGGCAAAAACCATTGCCAAATACAAAATTGAGAATGTTGCGGAGGTCAGAAACCTGTTAACTGAATTCTGTTGTACAAAGTAAATTCTTTGTGAAAGTTTTAATCTGCTTTGGCGAAGTAGTCGGCATTGTGTTGAAATATTTCGGAAAACCGGTTTATTTGCATGCGATTTTCAACTAAAACAACAATGAGACAAAAAACAGATTTTGATGCTGTAATTTTTGATATGGATGGCGTTATCACAAAAACCGCTTTAACGCATGCCGCCGCATGGAAGATAATGTTTGATGAGTATTTGCGTAAAAGGGAAATTGTGCACGGAGAGAAATTTGTTGCATTTACACATGGCCGCGATTATCTGCCTTATGTTGACGGGAAGCCGCGTTATAAAGGCGTTGAGTCCTTTCTGCAATCACGGGGCATCCATATTCCCTTTGGCAATCCTTCCGATCCTCCGGGGACTGAAAGCTGCTGCGGACTGGGGAACCGGAAGAATACCGCGTTTAACGAAGTGATAGCAAAAGAGGGTGTTCAGGTTTATCAATCAACAGTTGAGCTGATTTCAGAATTAAAGAAAGCTGGTGTGAAACTGGGAGTGGCATCATCGAGTAAAAATTGCCAACCGGTTTTGAAGGCCGTGAATTTGCTTGCCCTCTTCGATGTCCGGGTTGATGGGGTCGTTTCCGCTGAACTGGGTTTGAACGGAAAACCTGAACCCGATATTTTTACAACAGCCTGCAATATTCTGAAGGTACAATATGCAAAATCAATTGTGGTTGAAGATGCAGTTTCGGGTGTGCAGGCCGGAGTAAACGGAAAGTTTGGCCTTGTACTGGGCATTGCACGGGAAAATAACCGGAATGAGTTGCTGGCTGCCGGCGCCGATTGGGTGGTGGAAGACCTCGCTGAAATTGGAGGATTACAAGGATTAAATGAACTTTTCAGAAAGTTGAGACACTGACATCAAATTTCGATTCTGTTATCCGGAGAGTGGCGATTAAACTATTTCATTGAATGGAAGTCAAAAAAAAGTTGTTTTTGTTCGGATATGCAAAAAAGAATAAATCTTTCAGGAATATGGAAATGGTTGGGCGCGACGGAAATGTTTGCGCGCCCATCAAAAAAACTGCCGGGAAAGTGGGTTTTGTTTGAATTTTACACTGAACCTGGAAAAGAGTTGATTCATAAAACATCCGAACAGTTAACAGCTGAAAAAATATTCTGGGAAATTGAGTTTAATACCGAAGAAAAATACATTCATCATTCCAATCTCCCTATTCCTGTAGTTGCAAAAATTACTAACGGAACATGGAGCCGTTCCAAAAACTTTATCACCTTACTTCATCCGGATAATTTTCGCGATAATGTTGAATTTCAGTTTGCCATTGAAAAAGATAATTTAAAGCTACTCAAAAAGGATTCTCTGGGAAGAATTGAATTTTTTGGATTTTTCCGGAAAGAATCCACAATAAAATAATTCTTTCAATTCAGCAGGAACAAACACCTGTGAAATGCTTTCTTGTTTTTTTGTAAAAGTTATATTCAGACCCGCATTTATAATTGATTTCTGTAAATTTCCAGAGCTGCCGGGAAAGGTTGAAGGGCACGTTCGAAAATTCCCAGCGAATAAGCAATGGTGAGCCCGTAATTGGTGAGCGGAACACCTGCTTGTTTGGCTTTCATAATTCGCGACAACATTTCGCGGCGGTTCCACATACACGCTCCGCAATGGATAATGATTTTATATTCAGCTATGTTCTCCGGAAAATCGTGTCCGCGCAAACTGTCGATTTGTAATTTTCCGCCCACATACTGGGTTAACCAGCGGGGAATTTTTACAGTACCAATATCTTCTCCGATGGGGTGGTGGGAACAAGCTTCAGCAATCAGAACTTTATCGCCGGTTTTTAGTTTGTCAATGGCCAGGGCGCCTTTTACCATTTCATTTAAATTGCCCTGGAAACGCGCAAAAAGAATGGAAAATGAAGTCATGGGAATTTGAGGCGGGGTGTCGGCTGCTACTTTCAAAAAAGCCTGCGAGTCGGTTACCACCAGTTTTGGGGG
>JAFGDX010000440.1 GCA_016931875.1 Prolixibacteraceae bacterium | reverse complement strand
GTTGAAATATCTTTGGTTTTTCCGATGTTCTGGTTTCCGTAGCGGTTTTCCATATACACTTTGTTTCCGGCAACAATTCCGGCATTTATTCCTCCCAGCAGTTCAACGCCAATTTTTGCATCAATTAGTGAGTAGCGAAGGTAAAGAGGAACTTCGATAAACTCCAGAACCTGCGAGAACTCGCTTTCGGTTAACAAGGTTGGGGCGTTGGCAAGCCCTTCGTCTTCGAGGCCGGCTCCCACTTCTGTTCCTGCCGGTGTTTTTGAAAATTGTATCACTCCGGCGGTACTGTTCATGGCCAGTTGCCCGTTGGCCAGGTTTACCGCAGTATTAAAATACGACCTTTCCGATTCGCTGATGGGGAAATAACCGCCGTACATTGCATCGGCCCGAAACTCTTTTGAATTGGTGGAACGCTGGCCGTTGCTTGCATAATATACCCCGCTTTCAACACTCCATTTCTTCCCGGCTTTCATTTGCACCGAAAAACCACCGGCAATGTTTGTATTTCCGTTTTCTCCCGAGTAAGTCATTGCGCTTGAATATGCATCAGAATAACTTGAGTTTTGCGATGAATATCCCGGAGAAACCTGGAGACCCACTTTCCATTTCGACTGATCTTCTTCGTTGTTTGCCATGTTCCGGATATTTTCAGCAATCAAAACCTCATCGGCCCGGTTGATTTGATTTCCCGGAATGGTCTCTTCCTTCAACCCCAAATCTTCCTGTTGGTTTTGGGTGAATATTACCCCAATCTTATCAAGGATTTTGAAATGAACATTTTCCCTGGTTTCCGGTTCCGGGGTTTCTTTCTCTGAAGAGCTTTGCACTGCATCAGCATTGGCTGTAAAAACACCGATTCCTTTTTCTGCAATCAGGGTTTCCATAACCTTTTCCGTTTCTGAACCGGGTTTATTCTCATCATTGTCTTTGGTTTCTGCAACCATTGTTTCATTTTTTGCTTCGGGTATTGTTTTTCCGCCTTCAATATTTTCGGCTGAATTGGGTTCTTTTTGAATTTCAGTTTTTGTAACGACTGGCGTAACGCGGGTGGCCTTTTCATTAAAAAACCAACCGGCCAAAAAAGCGAGCACTACCACGGCAGCCGCGGCAACACGGCTAAAAACCACAATTCTGCGTTTCCTTTTCTGTGCCTGCAACCTCCCCTGGATATTGTCCCAGACATGCAACGGCGGTTGCTGCGAAAATCCTTCCAGTTTTTCGCGAATGGCTTTATCCATATTTTGTTCCTCCATGTTCATGCAGAGTAATTTTCATTTGTTCCAACTACTTTGTAAAGCTCTGTAACTTTACGCTTTAAAATATCTCTCGCCCTGGCAAGGTTCGATTTCGAAGTTCCAACAGTAATTTGCATTTTTTCACTTATCTGCTGGTGGCTCATTCCTTCCATTACAAAAAGGTTAAATACCATCCGGTAGCGTGGCGGAAGTTGCTGGATGAGTTCAATCAGCTCCTTTGCCGAAATTTTATCCAGAATATCTTCCGAAATGTGCTGGCTTTCATAAATCGAAACATCTTCCACCGGGCGCAGCAGATTTTGTTTCCGGTATTTTTCCAGCGAAACATTTACCATTATCCTCCTTACCCAACCTTCCAAAGAACCTTCGTGCCTGAATCCTTTAATATTGGTAAAAACCTTGTAAAACCCTTCCTGCAAATTATCTTCCGCCTCGGTGGCATCTTTTGCGTAACGCAAACAAACGCCGTACATTTTTGGAGCATACATTTTGTACAGCTTTTCCTGTGCACGCACATCGCCGGAGGCACACGCTTCTATTATATTTTTAAGGTCTTCCAAATCAGGCTATAAATATTCCGTCAAAATTAAGGATTATTCCATAACACTGTCCCAAACGTTTATCCTCAATTTTTTTCAACAATTTAAAAACTACGCGAAAACATTAACCAGATGAAACCACGCTACAAAAGGTTGCGTTATCAAAAAAAAAAAATTACGCAACCTTTTTTTGGTTGAATGCATCTTTGGAACGACAATTGATTAAATCATCAAAAAAAATAAAAACAAAAGCTATGAAACGTACATACATTTTTTCCTTTATCCTGGGATTATTTCTGATTACCGGATGTGACGTGGCCAATTCGGACGACGGGATCAACGAAATTAAACTCACCGAAAAAACGGCCCGGCTGCTCGAAGCCGAAAATAATTTTGGTTTTGAACTTTTTCAGAATGTATATGCTGCCGAAACCGAAACCCAAAATATTATGGTTTCGCCGCTAAGCGTGAGCCTTGCATTGGCCATGACTTACAACGGTGCCAGCGGTGAAACAAAAACCGCCATGGAAAAAACATTAAAAGTTTACGGGCTCACCCCCGAAGAAATCAACACCTCGTACCAAACGCTGCTCGACGGGTTAAAGTCGCTGGATAAAAAAGTACTTCTTGAAATTGCCAATGCGATTTTTTACCGGGAAGGATTTCCGGTGGAAGAAGAATTTGTTTCAACCAACAAAACGTATTACAACGCCGAAGTAGACGCACTGAATTTCAGCTCGCCGCAGGCCTTGGAAACCATTAACGGTTGGGTGGCCGACAACACAAACGATAAAATTGAGAAAATTCTGGATGCCATTGCGCCCGACCATGTGATGTTTCTTATCAATGCCATTTATTTTAAAGGAATGTGGGCATCGGAATTTGACAAGGACAAAACCACTGAAAATCCGTTTTATCCGGAAAATGGTTCAAGCATTCAAACCAGTTTTATGAACCAGACCCAAACCGTGGCAATGGCATCCAACGATTTGTTTAGCGCGGTTCAACTGCCATACGGAAAAGGGAATTACAACATGTTTGTTTTTCTTCCGGAACCGGATAAAACCCTTCAGGATATTGTAAACAAACTCGACAAAGACAACTGGGAAACCTGGATGCAGAGTTTTGCGGAAACAAAGGATGTAATTATCAAACTTCCAAAATTTAAGTACAAATATGAAATTACCCTGAACGATGTTTTATCGGAAATGGGAATGGGTGTTGCATTTACCGATGCGGCTGATTTTACAGGCATCAATAAAAACGGCTGGTTAAAAATCGACTTTGTAAAACACAAAACCTTTATCGATGTAAATGAAGAAGGAACCGAAGCGGCAGCTGCTACCGTAGTTGGAGTTGTATTTACCTCGGTTCCGCAAAATGTGGTTTTTAATGCCAACCGCCCGTTTTTGTATGCCATTACCGAAAAAAGCACCGGGGCAGTTCTGTTTATGGGAACGGTTAAAAATCCGGTATACGAATAATTTGTCATTACTAACAAAATAAAAGAAGAGCTCAAAACGTTACTTATCCAACAGAAACAAAATGCCATGAAACAATTATTAATCACATTAATGCTTGCT
>JAFGDX010000439.1 GCA_016931875.1 Prolixibacteraceae bacterium | reverse complement strand
TTGGTGTCGGGCTTGCTTTGGTTGCTCTTATTTATTTTACTGCCGACAAAATTCCGGGCTCGCCCGCCAGGGTACAAACCATTAAGGGGAGAATCGATCGTTTTATCAATGGTGACCCAAATTCCGAAAAAGGAATTACACAGGCCGACTATGCAAAACTGGCTATCTACGAGGGTGGAATTTTTGGAAAAGGGCCCGGTCATTCGGATGTAAGTAATTATATGGCCGCTGCCTACAACGATTTTATTTTTGCAATTATTGTTGAAGAATATGGGTTAATACTGGGAACGGGAGTGATGTTTTTGTATTTGATTTTTTTGTTCCGGGCAATTGTTATTGTGCGGCGCTCTACCCGAACTTTTCCGGCATTTTTGGTTACCGGACTTACTTTGCTGCTGGTTTTCCAGGCAATGATAAATATTGGCGTCTCCAGCGGGGCGCTTCCGGTTACCGGGCAACCATTGCCATGGGTTAGCCTGGGCGGAACGTCGTTGCTTTTTACATCGGTAGCGTTTGGCTGTATTCTGAGTGTGAGCTACCAAAACCAGGTAACCCACGAAATTAAGAAACAACCCGTTCAGGTAAATGCGCCTGACGAAGATTACGAAATGGAAAAATAATGAAGATTGAACGCGTTATAATCAGTGGTGGAGGAACCGGAGGACATATTTTCCCGGCACTCGCTATTGCAAATGAAATTGCCAAACGAAACCCGGAGGCCGAAATTTTGTTTGTAGGAGCTTTGGGAAGAATGGAGATGGAGAAAGTTCCTGCTGCCGGTTACAAAATAGTGGGCCTGCCGGTAACGGGGTTTCCGCGTAAACCGGGTTTGAAAATGGTTACCTTTTTTGCCCGCTTGCTAAAAAGCGCTTCAATGGCACGCAAAATTGTAAAAGATTTTAACCCGCAGGTAGCAATTGGGGTAGGAGGCTTTGCCAGCGGGCCAATTCTTCGTGCTGCTGCTGCAAACGGAATTCCAACCCTTATTCAGGAACAAAATTCGTATGCCGGAATTACCAACAAACTGTTAAGCAAAAAGGTGCGCTCTGTTTGTGTTGCCTACGATAAAATGGACCGCTATTTTCCGGCCGAAAAAATTGTTATAACCGGAAACCCGGTGCGCGAAAATTTGCTTCAGGAAAAAATAAACAAAAAAGAGGCGCTCGAATTTTTTGGTTTGAAAGATGATGAAAAAGTTATTCTTGTGGTTGGCGGTAGTTTGGGGGCACGGTCGATAAACAACGCCGTTCTGAAAAACATGCAACAAATTGCCCAATCGGGGGTGAAGGTAATCTGGCAAACCGGGGCAATTTATTACGAACGTATTCAGAATGAATTACAAAACAATCAACCGGGAAATGTGCAAATCCACCAGTTCATTTCGCGGATGGATTTGGCATACGCAGTTGCCGGAGTGGTGATTTCGAGGGCCGGCGCCGGAACAATTTCAGAATTGTGTCTGGTAGGCAAACCTGCTATTTTGGTTCCTTCTCCCAACGTAGCCGAAGACCATCAAACCAAAAATGCCATGGCACTGGTTGAAAAAGAGGCCGCACTGATGATTCGGGACAGTGATATTGATGAGAAGCTTATCCCCCAGGCGGTTCGGTTAATTAACGACGAAAA
This sequence comes from Prolixibacteraceae bacterium, assembly GCA_016931875.1. Classification (GTDB taxonomy): domain Bacteria; phylum Bacteroidota; class Bacteroidia; order Bacteroidales; family Prolixibacteraceae; genus Draconibacterium. The sequence continues at coordinate 1,506 of JAFGDX010000439.1, read as the reverse complement.
AAGATGCAATGAGCTTTCAGCAAAAATAAAAATGCTGGCCAGGCCCAATGCTACAAAAGATATAGTTGATGAAGTAGAAAAAATGCTGCGTTAATGAAGAATCTTCAAAATATTAAAAATGTATATTTCCTCGGAATTGGAGGAATTGGGATGAGTGCGCTTGCCCGTTATTTTAAATTTACAGGGCGAAACGTGGCCGGTTACGACCGCACCCCAACCGCGCTCACCGAGGCAATGCAAAAGGAGGGAATTGATGTTCATTTTGAGGATGATATCCGAAATATTCCCAAAAACTGGAATCCGGCAGAAACACTGGCAGTATTTACTCCGGCGCTTCCCGACGACCACAGTGAACTTTCGTGGTTTCGCGAAAAACCGATTGGATTGCTAAAACGCGCCAAAGTTCTCGGTTTAATCAGCAACGAAAAAAGCGGGATTGCAGTGGCCGGAACACACGGAAAAACAACCGTAAGCACGATGACGGCCACCATTTTAAATGAAACTGCTGTTGGCTGCGGTGCCTTTTTGGGGGGCGTTTCCAAAAATTTTGGAAGTAATTTGTTGCTTCCCAAAGACGATTCGCCCTGGATTGTGGCTGAAGCCGATGAATTCGACCGTTCGTTTTTACACCTGCAACCTCAACTGGCTTTAATAACTTCCATTGATGCCGATCACCTCGATATTTACGGCGACCGCGATAAAATTGTGGATGCTTTTGAGAAATTTATTTCGCAAATAAAACCGGGTGGGAAACTGGTGATCAAAAAAGGAGTTGAATTAAACAAAGAAAAAACAAAGGCTGAAATTTTTACCTACGCGTTAAAAGAAGAGGCTGATTTTTCAACTGTGAATTTGCAATTGGATACATCGGTTGGTTGTTACCGTTTTGATTTGAAAACACCTGATGGAATTATTGCCAACTGCAAAATGAATTATCCCGGGCTGGTAAATGTTGAAAATGCTGTTGGTGCAGCGGCTCTGGCTTTTCTGGCAGGTGTTTCGGCAAATACAATAAAAGCAGGCATTGAAAAATATGCAGGTGTTCAGCGAAGGTTTGATGTGCGCTTTCGAAGTGAAAACCTGATTTTTATCGACGACTATGCGCATCATCCCAAAGAACTGGAGGCCGTAATTTCATCGGTTCAGGCATTGTATCCCAACCGGAAAGTAACCGGGATTTTTCAGCCGCACCTGTTTACACGCACCCGCGATTTTGCCGCCGAATTTGCCGCCAGTCTCGATTTACTCGACGAAGCAGTTTTGCTTCCCATCTATCCGGCGCGCGAAGAACCGATCAAAGGTATCACTTCAGAGACCATTTTCGAAAAAATGAAACTTCAGAACAAACACTTGCTTTCAGGAGAAGAAACGCTGGAGTTGTTAAAAAATACTGAAACAGAAGTGATTTTAACCATGGGGGCCGGTGATATCGACCGGATGGCAGAAAGGATTATTGAAGTACTAAAAAGTAAAAAGTAATGTGGCGTAAGTTGTACAAATTTATGG
>JAFGDX010000438.1 GCA_016931875.1 Prolixibacteraceae bacterium | reverse complement strand
GAAGTAATGTCGTCTTTAATTACTTCGTAAAATGGTTCGCTTTGTTCGCTCATGTCTTTAAAATGCCACAACTGGAAACGGCCCGGGTATTTGTTAAACATTTCCACGGGGTCCTGTCCGGCTTTTGTTGCCCAGTATAAATCCAGTTCCATGGTAATCAGGTCCTTGTCCATTTCGGTCATAAAAATATCATAATAAGGAATCAAACCCTCCATTTCTTTGAATTCAAAATTGTGGTTGTGATAGGCAAACTGAATTCCCACATCTTTCATAATGCGGCCTACTTCGTTCCAGTCGGCAATCATTCTTTTGTAGGTTTCAATATTTCGGTCTTCGTCGTTAATCCAGGGTTGAACACAGTATTTAACCCCTAATTCGGCATGAGCATCGGCCATTAATTTAGCACTGTCGGTGGTAACCACTGCCGATTCAACTGCGGTGTGGCTGCTGTTGGCCTCCATTCCCAGGTCGTTAACCATCTTTTTAAATTCAGAAGGCGAATAGCCATAAAATTTACCGTTGGCATAATCGGCAAGTTCAACATATTTATAACCGAGATCGGAAACTTTTTTAAGCGAACCCGGTACGTCGGCAGCCATGGCATCGCGAATGGTGTACAATTGCAATCCTACACCAAAGCTTTTCTTGTCAACCGCGCCGCCCGATGTGCAGGCAAGTGGCCCCAAAGCAATCAGTCCCAGTGAACCGGCCGCTGAAATCCTGAAAAAATCCCTTCTATTTTGCAAAGTCTTCATAATAGTAGTTTTCTTTTAGTTTGATTAATTTTTTTATTTATATGATTACGAAACGATAAAAATAATACAAAGCTTTTATTTTGCCGTGTTTGAGAAGTTTTTTTTGTGAAAATTAAAACTCAAAAGCAAATTTTGTTTTTTTTGAGTTCATTTTTGCTTTGGTTAAGATTGTCTTGTGTATACAAATGCATTTTTGTTTTACATTTCAAATTTGGGATAATAAGTCTGAAAAGGCCCTTTTATTCAGCATTAAAAAAGAAGTACCTGATACGGCAAACATTTCCGCGGCTTTCAGAATTTTTATTTTCCGAAACTCTGATTTGCAGGGTGTGGTTTCTGTTTTGTAATCCGCTTTCCAGCGTGTAATACCAGGGCAAATGCAAAAAATTGCTCCACGGGGTGTATAAATCCTGTTTTTTCCACGGGTGGTTATCAACACTGTATTCAATTATTCCGGCATCGGGGCCGGCAGCAACGGCAATTCCAACGGCATTTCCCTTAAAATGAAATTTGATGGTTTTTCCGGGGTAGCTGCCTTCCAGTATCGGAACATTTACATAATTGGGCCGGGTTTCTTTTCCATCTTGCGGATACCAGTTATCAATCATTTCCCAGCCTTTAAACGATTTTCGGGGATTGGGTTCAACCAGTTTTCCGTTGGAATATGAATATTTATCGATCGGAGAGGGGATTTCTTTTTCCGGCATTTTTTCAGCCTGAGAACTGGTTTTCCATTCCTCTTCAAGAAAAAACCTGATGGACTGAAAATAAATATTTTGCCCAAAAGGAGAGGGGTGAAGATCTTTAAAATCGTTTTCCCAGCTAAACTCCCCGGCATCGATTCGTTCGGCAACTTCTTTTGCCAGGTTGATAGCCGGGATGTTGTAGTGTTTTGCCACCGAATCGTGTAATGCAATTTCAGCCGGAATTTCCTGTGCATGGTAGTGTTCTGTTTTCCCCGGGTCGGCAAAGTACATCAAAACTATATCACAGGCCGGGTTGGCTGTTAAAGCATGGCGAACAATTCCCTCCATTCCCCTGATGATTTCCTTTGGTGTTCTGCCGTTGGTGTCGTCATTCACGGCGGCTTCTTCAAAAAGCAAATCAACCGGGCCGTTTTTCAAAACATCGCGTTCAAAACGAAAAGCTCCGGGCGTTGAACCCATCGAAGGAATGCCGGCATTGATAAAATCAAATTCGGTTTCAGGAAATTTTTGGGTTAAATAATTGCACACCGAATCTCTCCACCCCGGATTGTGAGTAATTGAACCTCCCAGAAAAACCACGCGTCCTTTTTTTTCTGTTGAAAATTTTAAAAATGAGTTTTTTAAGGCAGATCGATGTGCATGATATTTTCGGGAAGGCAGCTTTTCATCGTAGGTTGGATTTGAAAATGTATAAGCGCTGCACAAAATAACGATTAAAACTCCCAGTATCTTTTTCATTTTTGGTGTGTTTAATTTACTTCCACTCCACTTTTGAATCCACTGGTCCGCGGCCGGGTGAAGGGTAATCCATGGCTGTTTTCCCCACGTAAAAAAATCCCATAGCCATCTGTCCGTGATGAATATTCAAAACTTCGTTGAGCAAAGGTAAGAATTGTGGTGAAGCCCAAAAAGCGCCCAGCCCCATTTCGGTTGCAGTAAGCCACATATTTTGAACCGCTATTGAAACAGCCGCAATTTCTTCCCATTCCGGGAGCCGTTTGGCCTCGTCGCGCTGCATGGAGATAACAATAACAACCGGGACTCTTTTGATATTTTCCCTTAAATCTGCTGCTTTTTGCGGATGAATAGCGGTTCCCTTTTTTATTTTTTCGTCGAGCAGGCAGTAAATATCGTCAGCCAGTTTTTCCTTTGCATCGCCGGTGAACACCTGAAACCGCCAGGGTTCTGTTTTTTTGTGGTTGGGTGCCCAGTTGGCATTTTCAAGCATTTGCTCAATAACTTTTTTCTCAATATTCTCCTTTGTCATAAATTTTGGAGGTGTTGCCCTGCGTTTTCTTATAATTTCATTTATATGCATAATTATTGAATTTTTTATATTAAACTGGAAATGAAGTAAAATGTTGATTGTTTTTTTGAAATCTTGTAAATCGAATTCCGTATCTTCTAAAAAAGTACTTAATTTGCTTAAAACATAAATATTTCATACAATACAGGAAATAGTAATTCCGGGTTTGATTCCGGTTAAAAACGGTTAAAAATGAGCAAAGTTTTAATTATTGGAGCAGGGGGAGTTGGCCGCGTTGTTGCCAGCAAATGTGCCGACAATCCTGATGTTTTTTCTGAAATAATGCTGGCCAGTCGAACAAAATCAAAATGCGATGTAATTGCACAGGAGGTTGGAAAAGGGCGCATTCAAACGGCCCAGGTAAATGCCGATAATGTGCCTGAGGTAGTGGAACTGATTAACAGATTCAAACCGGAACTGGTGATCAATGTCGCACTTCCTTACCAGGATCTCCCGATTATGGATGCCTGTTTGGAAACCGGTGTAAACTACCTCGATACAGCCAACTACGAACCCAAAGATGTGGCAAAATTTGAATACAGCTGGCAGTGGGCCTACCACGACCGGTTTAAGGAAAAAGGAATTATGGCGGTACTGGGTTGCGGGTTCGACCCCGGTGTAACCAGCATTTACACAGCTTATGCAGCCAAACATCATTTTGATGAACTGCATTACCTTGATATTGTTGACTGCAACGGCGGCGACCACGGAAAAGCATTTGCCACCAATTTTAATCCTGAAATTAATATCCGGGAAATTACGCAAAAAGGCCGTTACTGGAAGGACGGAGAATGGGTTGAAACCGAACCGTTTGAAATTAAAAAATCGCTTAATTATCCCAATATTGGGCCACGTAACTCGTATGTTTTGTACCACGAAGAACTGGAGTCGCTGGTGAAAAACTTCCCCAGCCTGAAACAGGCGCGTTTCTGGATGACCTTTGGCGATGAGTACCTGACCCACCTCCGTGTGATTCAGAACATTGGCATGTCGCGGATTGACCCGGTAAAATACAAAGGTGTGGATATTATTCCGCTGGAATTTCTGAAAGCGGTGCTTCCAAATCCGGGCGATTTGGGCGAAAACTACACCGGCGAAACTTCTATTGGCTGTCGCATTAAAGGAGTTAAAGACGGGAAGGAACAAACCTATTACATTTGGAACAATTGCAGCCACCAGGTGGCTTATCAGGAAACCGGCACACAGGGTGTTTCCTATACCACAGGTGTTCCGGCCATGTTGGGCGCCATGATGGTATTAACCGGAAAATGGAGTGGAAAAGGGGTTTTTAATGTGGAAGAATTCAACCCTGATCCGTTTATGGAAAAAATCGGAGAACACGGGTTACCCTGGAACGAAGTTTTTAATGTTGATTTAGAAGTTTAATTTTCAAAATACGACAGGGCTTCGCTAACAACGAAGCTCTGTTTTTTTAAATTTACGCCATTGGACTATTCAAAAATACCTTCGCCTGCTTTTGTCCTCAACGAAAAACTGCTTCGGCAAAACCTGGAATTGATTCACCGTGTTCAAAAAGAAGCCGATATAGAAATCATTCTGGCATTTAAAGGATTTGCCATGTGGAGCGCTTTTCCATTGGTTCGCGAGTATTTAAACGGAGCAACTGCCAGTTCGCTCAACGAAGCCCGGCTGTGTTTCGAGGAAATGAAAACCCGCGCTCATGTTTATTCGCCGGTGTATTTTGAAGAAGAATTTGAAGAATTGGCGAGTTATGCAAGTCACATAGTTTTCAATTCACTCAACCAATTTCAAAAGTTTTATGGGGAAACAAAAAAGGCGGACCATCCCATTTCCTGCGGAATCAGGGTGAATCCGGAATATTCTGATGTGGAAACCGATCTCTACAACCCAAGTGCGGCCGGCTCACGTTTGGGGGTAGGAAGCGATGAATTCCCAAAAAAACTTCCCGAAGGCGTGGAAGGTATCCATTTTCATGTGTTGTGCGAATCCGATTCGTACAGCCTTGAAAAAGTATTGCAGAACCTGGAAGCCAAATTTGGGAAATACCTGCACCAGGTAAAATGGGTAAATATGGGTGGCGGTCATTTGATGACACGTAAAGGTTATAACCACCAACACCTGATTCAACTGTTGCAGAATTTCAAAAATAAATACAATGTAAAAGTTATCCTGGAACCGGGAAGCGCCATTGCCTGGGACACCGGGGTTCTGGTGTCGAAAGTAATGGACATTGTTCAGCACAAAGGTATAAAAACGGCCATTCTCGATGTTTCGTTTACCGCCCACATGCCCGATACGCTGGAAATGCCCTATCGCCCGCGCATTGCCGGCGCCAAAGAACCGGATAAAAACAGCCGGTATTTGTACCGTCTTGGCGGTGTGAGTTGTCTGGCCGGCGATTTTATGGAAGCATACGATTTTGGGCATGAACTGCAGATTGGCGAACAGATTGTTTTTCTCGACATGATTCATTACACCATGGTAAAAACCACCATGTTTAACGGAGTAAATCATCCGGCCATTGCAATCTGGACAGAAAATGACGAACTCAGGATAGTAAGACAATTTCAGTACGAAGATTTTAAAGCCAGATTGTCATAATTTTTCCTGCTTTTATACAAACCTAAACCAGAAATCAAAATGAAACGAGCATGTAAGATAATTACACCCTGGAGTATGATTAAAATACATGCGAGTTCCATACTATACCGCTAAAAACAAACAATTTTAATAGTATGAAATTGAAACTGCTCTTTTTTTTAGTCTTTTTTAGTTTTTCAGGAAGTAACATTTTTGGACAGCAACAAACCAACGAGCGCGCAAAGTGGTTTACTGACGCGCGTTTTGGAATGT
>JAFGDX010000437.1 GCA_016931875.1 Prolixibacteraceae bacterium | reverse complement strand
TTTTGTTTTTGCTTCTGAAAATCCGGAAGAAACCATCCGGAACCTCAAACTACTGTGATTTAACTTCTTCTTTTTCGCAATAACGGGTGTTTTGCGCACCGGATGTTTTTGCTGTGTTTCGCAGCATGCATTCAGCCGTGCAGTTGCCGCAATTCTGCTCTGGCCGATGAGCTCCCGTTGGTACATTGCTTTTCTTTTTTTTACCCAATTTGTTGATAATTTTTAATGCTGCAACAACCAGGGCAATCGCTATAATCAGGTATGATATTATTTCCTGCACCATGTTAAAAAATGAGCTGTGCTATGTTGTAAACTGCAAATGCGATAAGCCATGCAAGTGATGTGGTATAGATAACAGTAAAAGCAGCCCATTTCCACGAACCCGATTCACTTTTAATGGCCGCAACCACCCCCACACACGGAAAGTAAAGAAGGATAAAAACGAGGAAAGAAAGCGCAGTAGGCTGAGTAAATACGTTTTGCCCTTTGCGTTTTCCCGTTTGGTAGGTTTCATTTTGTAATTTTTTTTGAAGATTCACCGTGTTTTCATCGTCGCTACTTTGGTAGAGCACACCGATTGTACTTACTACAATTTCTTTGGCCGGAAGCCCCGCAAGCAAACTGATACTCATTTTCCAGTCGAAACCCAAAGGGCGCATTGCCGGTTCAATAACTCTGCCCAGCCTGCCCAAATAGGAATTGACCAATCTGTCCGACTCAATTTGCTGCTGCAGTTTTGTAATTTGGTTTTCTTTTATCTCTTTCGCAATATGGGTATTATTTTCAATTTGCCCTATCTCCTGTTCAAATTGAACGGTTTTTTCAGTTTGACGTGGAAAATATCCGAGCGCCCAAATAAGAACAACACCCACCAAAATTATGGTGCCGATTTTTTTCAGATAATGTTGTGTTTTATCCCACATTTGGTAAATAATATTCCGGAATGTTGGCAAACGGTAGGTAGGCAGCTCCATCACAAAAGGAGTTTCTTTATTTTTGAAAACCGTTTTATTGAGAACCTGTGCGGTTAAAAATGCAAAAACAATCCCGGTAATATAAATTCCCACAAGATAAAGTGCGTGGTATTTCTTAAAAAATGCAGAAATAATCAAAATATAAACCGGAAGTCTTGCGCTGCACGACATAAAAGGAATGATGAGCATGGTTAAAATACGGTCGCCACGGTTTCGCATGGTGCGTGTTGCCAGAATTGCCGGAACATTACATCCAAACCCCATAATCAGAGGGATAAACGACCGGCCATGCAACCCAAAACGGTGCATTATTTTGTCCATTATGAAAGCCGCCCGAGCCATATAGCCGGTTCCTTCGAGCAACGAGATAAAGAAAAACAGGATGAGGATATTGGGAAGAAAAACCAATACACTGCCGGCGCCGCTTATAACTCCGTTTACCAGCAAGTCGCGCAACATTCCTTCCGGCATCAGGCCTGAAATTACATTGCCAAAAGCCGCCACTCCCAGGTCTATCCATTCCATTGGGTAAGCACCCAGTTTAAATGTTGCATAAAACATCAGAAACAAAATGGCTGTAAATAAAGGAAAAGCAAGATATTTGTGGGTTAGAACGTTGTCGATTTTTTCGGAACGCGTTTTTTTCGAATGGCTGGGGTCGTTAAGTGTTTCTTTCAGGGCACCGGTAATAAAGCCATATTTTGCATCGGTAATTACGGTTTCGCTGTCTTCATTTACCAGTCCTTCAATTTTTTTTATTTCGTGATTTGTAACAGCCTGTATTTCGTCGAAGTTTTTATAACCGGAAAGTAATTTCTGCACGTGCTGGTCTTTTTCCAGTAGTTTTATGGCCAGGAAACGTGAAGAAATTTTATCGGTAATGGGTTTGTTTTCCCTTATTTTTTGCCGGACAATTTTTATTGCTTCTTCAAGGTCTTTCCCATAGTTGATGTGAATATGCCGGGTTGTTTTTTCGCGGCCTTCAAAAACTTCAATTACCTTTTCAATAAGAAAATCGAGGCCAATTCCTTTGGAACTGATGGTGGGAACAAAAGGAATTCCCAGAAGCCTGGATAATTCATCTCGGTTAAAATAGAGTTTTTTCTTTTCCAGTTCATCAAACATATTCAGAGCCACAACAATCCGCAAATCCATATCGATAAGCTGTGTGGTGAGAAAAAGACTTCTTTCCAGGCTGGTGGCATCAAGTACATTGATGACAATGTCGGGGGTTTGTTTGTAAATAAATTTCCGAACAAAAATTTCTTCTTTTGAATAGGCTGTTAAACTGTAGGTTCCGGGTAAATCATAAAAGTTAAAAGTGTAGCCTTTGGTTGTAAAAGTCGCCTTTTTTATGTCGACTGTAACCCCGGTGTAGTTTCCCACTTTTTCCTTTGAGCCCGAAATGAAATTAAAAAGGGTGGTTTTTCCGCAGTTGGGGTTTCCAACCAAGGCAATATTAATGGTTTTTGTTCTTTCTGATTGGTTGATGAGGTCGATCTTACGGTCGATTACCCCTTCAAAGGTGCCGTTTAAATTTTCAATGAATTCTTCGGAAGGAACCACTTCAATTAAATCGGCCTCTGATTTTCGCAACGAAACATTGTAATTTAATATCTTATATTCAATCGGTCCGTTAAAAGGGGTATTTTTTATTACTTTAACCTCTTTGCCTTTAATAAATCCCATTTCCGAAATCCGCTTCCGGAACGAACCGTGCCCAAGTACTTTGGTTATAATTACCTTTCTACTATTCTTGACCTCACTTAACTTCACTCCTGCTCACCTTCCTCTATTGAAAATTAAATTAAATAAAAATAAGGCACAAATATATTCACAAATCCAATTATTTAAAATAAAATGTTAATCTTCTCGGCAAATGATAACAAGTCATTATTTTTGTGCATAAACTATAGCCATGGAAAAGGATAAATTTTATAATGATATTCAGAAAGCACTCGATAATCTGCCTGAAAATTTTAATATTCTCGAAGAACAAATTGATATTGAAATTCAAATGCAATATTTTGAATTTTCAAAAAAAATACGGGATAAAGAGCGGATGGAGGAATTTTTCAACAAGAAAGATGAACTCTTTTCTGATGAAACAACGGTGAAACGGAAAAAAGAAATTTTATCAGTTTTGGCCACTGTTGACAATGTAAAGGCGTACCGGATTATTGAGAAATTTATGAAAGGAGCGGAAGGCATTTTAAAATCATGGTCGGTTTTGGCGCTTCAGGAAAACCGGATGTTATTGCAAAGTTCGCTGCTCGACGAACAGCAGGTTTTTATTTCTTCGGGGTTGGGTGGCAAAGGACAAAAACTCAGGTATTTTGTTGTATTTATCAATCAAAGCAAAAACGAAATCCTCAATGAAACACAACGAAAACTTCTGAAAGACGAACTTATTTTTGAGTTGAAAAAACATGAAGGTGAGTTTGAATTGATTGATTTTATGGAGGGTTTCGCCACTTCGCAGGTGATGCTGCCATTAAAAGCCGATTTAAAAAACATTTTCAGGAATGTGGTGGATGAATGCAATCAATATGGTAACTTTTTACAGGAAGATATGATTGTTACCAACGTGAAAGTTTTATCAAAAGGAGAAATTATACAAATGTTAACTAAAAATGAAGATGATGAAACAGAGTTTTTGGACATCGAATAAAATTAATTTAGCCATTCAGGTTTTGCCGGAAGCAGAAGGAAAAATTAAATACTCTTTGGTGGATAAAGCAATTGAAACCATTGTGAAAAGCGGTTACCGTTACCAGGTTTGTCCTTTCGAAACGGTGGTGGAATGTACGTTTGAGCAAATCCCTCAACTTCTTGAATCGATACACGAAGCGTGCAAAAATGCCGGTACAGAAAAAATGCTCACCAACCTTAAACTGCAAGTCAACTTTGGGAATGATGTTACCATTGAGGATAAAATGGAAAAGTACAGGTAAAGTTTTATTTTGTTGTATGGTTTTGCTAAAAAATATTATATTTGCACCGCTTTTGTG
>JAFGDX010000051.1 GCA_016931875.1 Prolixibacteraceae bacterium | reverse complement strand
TTAAATCATGTTAAAACTACCGTTAAAAACTGTTATCTTTGGCTCTTTGAAAAACAATTGAATATTTTTGTCAGGAATTGAAAACAGGGATGAACGCACTAAAAAACTGCATATTTATTCTTCTGCTGAGTTTTGTTTTGCCGGGTTTTGCACAGGACAACATCATCGACCCGATGCTGATCCGCTTGCAGGCAAAAATTATCAGTGCTGGCGACAGTTCGGGAGTGCCTTATGCCAACATCATCAACAACCGCACCCACAGCGGGACCATTACCAACGCCGAAGGCTATTTTTCGCTTGAAATGCTAAATATCGACAGTTTGATTGTGTCGTCAGTCGGATATCAAAAAGCGGTTTTGAAAGTGCCCTACAATTACAATGGCAGCAGTGTGCTGGTATTTGTGCTGAAGCCCATGAATTACAACATTGGAGAGGTAGAAGTTCAGGGAGAAGCGCCACGGATAAATTTAGGATTTGAAACCGGGAAACCCACGGATATTCCGGCCGAGTTGCGTGGCGACGCTTTTAATGAAAAACCACCCGTGCTGGCGGCTCTTTTTAACCCTATTTCTTTCTGGCAGTATCATTTAAGCAAACGTGAAAAACAAAAACGCGAAGTGCGGAAAGCCATTGCCATTGAAAAAAACTGGGAAATGCATTCCAAAAACTACAACAAGGATATGGTGATGTATCTTACCGGCATGACTGAACCTCAGGCCGATACTTTTATGGTTTGGTTTAACTCGCAGGATGTTCTGCCTTATACCTCAACTGAATATGAAGTGAGGGCCTCGATTCTTGAATATTTTGAAATTTACCGGCAGCAGGGAAAACTGAGATAAAAAAGCCACCCAAAACGGAGTGGCTTTCCCATCGTTGCGATTTATAATTCAGTTACTTTTATATTCCGCCATTTTACTTTTATCCCTCCCCCGGAGTGAATTTGCAGGGCAATGGCTCCTTTTCCTTCTCCAATTTTTTCGTCTTCCAGGTCAACCATCTGAACCTCGTTTAACCAGGTGGTTACATGCCCGCCTTCCACGCGAATTCTCATTGTATTCCATTCGCCCATTTTCAGGATGTTTTCTTTTTCATCGGGAATCTGAACCAGCCAGCCGCGACCGTACGATTCGTAAATACCGCCCGTGTCATGGTTTGGTGGCGCCACTTCCACCTGCCAGCCACTCACTTTGGTTCCGTCAAAGGTGGAGCGGAAAAATACCCCTGAATTTCCGTTGGCTTCCTGGAGAAACTCGACGGTTAAATCAAAGTCGTCATAAAATTTTTCAGTGGAGAGATACCCGTATTCCTTGTCCGGGCCGCTTTCGCAAACCAAAAGCCCGTCTTCAACGTACCATTTTTCGGTTCCGTGAATCTCCCAGCCTTTCAGGTTTTTACCATTAAACAATGATTTCTCTTTTTGGGCAGAAACGCTTACAATACCTGCTGTTACAAAAACAAGCAGAAGCAATAAACTTTTTTTCATAATTGATAGTTGGTTAATAAATATTTATTTTGAATTCGTGAATATTAACGACCCAGTTCTTTTTTCAGAAGTTTTACATTGTTTTCCAAGCGGGTGATGGTGGCATTTTTTTCTTCAATTTGTGCTTTTAATTCAGCGCTCTCGCTTTTTAGTTTTTCAAGTTGATTTTGCAAATTGGTTATGTTATTATCTCCTGTTTTGAGTTGTCCTTCCAGAACGGTAATTCTTTCCGCCAGTTGTCTTTTGTCGAAACTGTACTGGTCGGCCAGTTTTGTTTTTGTGTCCAGTTCATTTTCCATCTGGGCAATTCTTGATTCAAGGGTACGGATGGACTGGTCTTTATTTTCAATGGCAGTGGTTAAGCGTTGTTTTTCAAAGTCGAATGTAAAAGAGGTTTCTTCGAGCGATTCCGATTGCTGATTCAATTTTTCGTTCAAAACAAATACTTCACTGTTTAAAGAATCAATGTATTGATCTTTAATGGCATTACTTTCCATAAGTTCGTTTTTCATGGCTTCAAAATCGGCAATCAGTGCTTCAATTCGCTGTGCGCGGGCATTGTTTTCTTCTGTCAGCTGCCGGACCTGGTCTTCAGCTTTTAACCGGCCATCCTGCATTTCAAGGAATTTCTTTTTTGATACACACGAACTCATTAAAAAAAGAATAGAAAGAACGGAAAGTATAAAATATTTGTTTGACATATTTTTCTTTTTTGTTTTAACAAAGATATAAATAATAATCCCCTATTATAACGTTATATAAGTGTGAATGGTATTTATTTAGTACTTTTAATTCAAAAAGGAAAATGAAGAAAATAATTATATCTGCAACATTAATTTTTACGGTTGGGCTGCTGTCGGCACAGGAGGGTGCAAAAGTGGTTGAAACCATTAAAGGCAAAGTTATTAACGAAGCAACCAACGAGCCTGTTGCCTATACCAACATTGGGCTGGAGGGAACGCTTTACGGGACCGCCAGCAATGCTGAAGGCGATTTTGAATTGAAAATTCCGGAGGAACTGACTTCAAAAAATATTTATTTTTCGGCGGTGGGATACAAAAACAAAACGTTTCCGGTTGCCGATCTTTTTGGGAAAGAGTTTAGTGTGATAAAACTCGGGTCGCAATCGTATGATATCGGGAATGTGGATGTAGCAGCACGGTCGAAAGTGCTGATACGAATTCTCCGAATGGCAGCCGAAAATACGCCGTATAATTTTATTGGCGGGCCATACAACCTGGTTGGCAGTTATCGCAAAGCACAAACCACAAACGACACCACGCAAACAATGCAAAACGGAATTGTAACCATTTACGACAAAACCGGTTACACCCAACCTTCAAAACTCGATGCATTCCGGTCGGTAAAATATGCGGTAAAAAATGACAGGGAATACAAGGAAGATTACCGTTTTTCAACCGGGTTGAACAATATGAGCGAACTCCTTGAATTTGACTGGGTACGTTCCGGGTCGTCGGTGTTAAACCCAAATCTTTTGACCAGTTTTGATCTGATTCTGGAAGATGAACCGGTTATTGACGGAGAAGAATGCTGGGTAATTCAATTTAAACAAAAGAAGCCCACACTGGCTGGTTCGGGCGATTATTACGCTACTTTTTTTGAGGGGAAAATTACCGTTGCCAAAGATGATTATTCAGTAAAAACTATTGAAGGAGATATTCGTTCGGAACAAAACAGCCTGCAGGGACGTTCGCTGGCAGTAAGCAATTCGAGCATAAAAGTGAAAAAGAATGTTTCGTATCATTTTACGGTGACCTATGCCAGTTTGAAACCGGAGCTTATTCAGGTTGAAAAAAGTTATGAAACAGAAGGCAACCAGGTAAAAGAACAAATCAGTTTACATATTGACCAGGTACAAACCACCAATGTTACTGCACTTCAAAGCCGTGACTATTTTTCGGGGAAATAAATTAAAATGGATGGGCACCCTCTGCCGGAACCAACAAACTTCAGCAGGAAGAGTGTTTTCTTAATGTTTTTGCC
>JAFGDX010000050.1 GCA_016931875.1 Prolixibacteraceae bacterium | reverse complement strand
ATTTTGGAAGATTTCAAAAAAGCAGTTTTGTAGTAAAGCATAAAAGCAGCAACTACCGGCTTTCAGGATTTATTGGAAGCGTGCCCCGAAGAAAAGTGGAGCTTTGGAGGTACATCCAAACCCCGCCCCGAAGAAAAGTTGAGCCGTGGAGGTACATCCAAACCCTGCCCCGAAGAAAAGTCAAGCCATGGAGGTACGTCCAACTCTGAACTCTGAACTCTGAACTCTGAACTCCAAACTTTAAACTCCAAACTTTGAACTTTAAACTCTCCTCTGCTATCTTTGTTCCTTCTTTCAAAAAAATACATTATGCACGAAATATTGTTTTGGGTTATCATCGCCATTTTAGTTCTCGATTTTTTGTTTGAAACCTACCTCGACTACCTCAACACCACCACCATGAGCGAAACATTGCCCGATGAGGTAAAAGGCATTTACGACGAGGAAAAATACAAAAAGCAGCAGGCCTATCAGCGCGAAAACCACCGCTTCGAATTGTTTTCCGACGGGGTTGGATTTGCCGTAACACTGGCCATGTTTTTGTTTTACGGTTTTGCCTTTGTTGATAACCTGGCGTGGGGATTTACCGGAAATGTCATTGTGGCCGCTCTTCTGTTTTTTGGAATCATCATGCTTGCTTCCAACATCATCGATATTCCGTTTTCGGTGTACGATACTTTCAAAATTGAAGAAAAGTACGGATTTAACAAAACTACACCCAAAACATTTGCTGCCGATATTTTTAAAGGATGGCTGGTGGGCGCGCTGATTGGCGGCGGTTTGCTGGCCCTGGTTATTTTTATTTACCAGAAAACACAACACATGTTCTGGTTGTATGCCTGGATTCTGGTGGCCCTGTTTTCGGTTTTTATGACCCTGTTTTATTCCAATATTATTGTGCCGCTGTTTAACAAACAAACCCCGCTTGAAGAGGGCGAACTGCGCGACGCCATTCAACGGTTTTCCGACAGGGTGGGTTTTAAACTCGACAATATTTTTGTAATTGACGGCTCAAAACGTTCCACCAAGGCCAACGCCTATTTTACCGGATTTGGCGCCAAAAAACGGATTGTTTTATACGATACGCTTATCAACGACATGGAAACGGAAGAACTGGTGGCGGTGTTAGCGCACGAAATTGGCCACTACAAAAAGAAGCACGTCATTCAGGGCCTGCTCATTTCGTTGGTTCAAACCGGGGTGATCCTGTTTATTTTTTCGCTGCTGATCGACAGTCCGGCGCTGAGCAGGGCGCTGGGAGTGGAGCAACCCAATTTTCATATCGGGCTGGTGGCTTTTGGTATTTTGTACTCACCGGTTTCCTTTGTGCTCGGAATTTTTATGAATCTCCTTTCGCGGAAAAATGAATACCAGGCTGATGCTTTTGCCGCTGAACATTACCGGCCTGAAGCGCTGGCTTCGGCTCTGAAAAAACTGTCGGTAAAAAACCTGAGCAATTTAACACCCCACCCCAAATATGTGTTTTTTAACTATTCGCACCCCACCTTGCTGCAACGGCTGGCGCATTTAAAAAAGTTTGAAAGTAAAAATTAAAAAGCTTGCCGGGGCAGGTTTTTTGAAACATAACTGATGCATCCGGCTACCAATTTTTCGGAATATGAAAGCAGAAATTATTACCATTGGCGATGAAATTTTAATCGGTCAGATTGTTGATACCAACTCGGCCTGGATTGCCGAACAGTTTAACCTCAACGGGATTGAAATTTACCAAATCACTTCGGTTCACGACGATCATCAGCACATTCTGGAGGCAATGAAAAAAGCGGAGGAAAAAGTGGATTTGGTGATTCTTACCGGCGGGCTTGGCCCCACCAAAGACGATATCACCAAAAATACGCTTTGTGAATATTTTAATACAAAACTGGTGCATCACGAAGCTACTTTTCAGCACATCCGGGAAATTTTTTCAAGGCGCAATTTCGATTTTAACAAACTGAACCGCGACCAGGCGCTGGTGCCCGAATCGTGTACCGTTTTGTTCAATAAAACAGGAACGGCACCCGGAATGTGGTTTGAAAAAAACAACACCGTTTTTGTGTCGGTACCGGGGGTGCCTTTCGAAATGAAATACCTGGTGGAATATGAAATACTTCCGAGGATAGTAAAACAGGGAAGGACCAAAGCCATCTTTCATAGAACCGTTTTAACCCAGGGAATTCCCGAATCGATGCTGGCGCTGCAAATCGAGAGCTGGGAAGATGCGCTTCCGGAACACATCAAACTGGCCTATTTGCCCAATCCAATGTCGGTGCGTTTGCGTTTGTCGGCCACCGGAACAGACAAAACAGTTTTGAAACAGGAGGTGGAGGCGCAAATACAACAACTCCAGCAATTGATTCCCGAACATATATTTGGCTACGACAATGAAACCATGGCCGAAGTAGTGGGCCGTTTGCTGAAAATGAAAGGAAAAACCCTGGCTGTTGCCGAAAGTTGCACGGGTGGCTACATTTCTCACCTGCTTACTTCTGTTCCCGGAAGTTCGGAATATTACAAAGGCGGGGTTACCGCTTATTCCAACGAGGTAAAAAAACAACTGCTGGGGGTGAATGAAACATCGCTGGCAGAGTTTGGCGCAGTGAGCGAACAGGTAGCCAAAGAAATGGCGCTGGGTGTAAAACAGGCTTTGCAAACCGATTTTGCTGTTTCAACCACCGGAATTGCCGGCCCCGATGGCGGAACCGATGAAAAACCCGTGGGTACGGTTTGGATTGCCGTGGCCGGTGAAAACAAAGTGTTTGCCACTCAATATGGCTTTGGCAATAACCGCGAGCGAAATATCATCCGCTCGGGGCAAACCGCACTGCAATTGCTGCGACAAATCATCCTGAAAGGGCTTTAATCAAAAAAAGCGCCGGCGCAGGCAGAAAACAGGAAAACAGAAGAAATACCCGCACAATGAATTGTGCAATCCGGCAGTTTTGTATTTAAGTAATTTAACGATTTATCTTTCTGGCATGGATTTACTTTGTGTAACTTTGATGCCATTCACGGCAAAAAAATCGATGCCGGTTTGAAAATAGTTTAAAAACGGAACAATTTTCGAATAACAGTTTTGTAAAAAACGGTAAACATTTAAAAAAGACATGAAGAAAACAATTATCATCATTGGAATACTATTTTTGGTTCTTATCGGGGCACTGGCGGCAGTTCCGCTGTTTTTCAAGAATACCCTGCTCGAAAAAACCAAAACTACCATCAATAAACAGGTGAATGCCGAAGTAAATTTCGACGGATTTAAACTTTCGCTTTTTAAAGATTTTCCAAAAGTAACGGTTCAGATAGAGAATGTGAGGGTAACCGGTGTGGAAGAATTCCAACAGGATACATTGCTGAATGTGGCCACGCTGCGCGCCAAAATGAACCTGAAGGAACTGTTCAACAAAGAAGGGATGAGCATTGAAGAAATTTATCTTCTCCGTCCCGGATTAAACCTGGTTGTAGCAGAATCGGGGAAAGCCAACTGGGACCTGGTAAAAGAATCTTCTGCCCCGGCTGAACCGCAGGAAATTGACGGGAGTGGTTTTAACCTGCAACTGGAAAGAATTGAAATTGAAGGGGCCAATGTTTTTTACACCGACCGTCAGGCCAATATGTTGCTTGGCTTTGAAGAGGTAAATGTGGATGTAAACGGAGAAATGTACGGCACTTCAGCAAAATTAAACGTAGATGGGAAAGTGGGAAATTTTACCACACAATATGGCGGAACAAACTACATTTCGAACACCGCGCTGGAGACCAATGCACTGCTGGATATCGATTATGAAAAAATGAACATCCTTGTTCAGGAAAGTGAATTGCTGGTGAACCGGCTGCCACTGGAGGTTACCGGAACAATACAAGTTCCGTCAGACTCGATGTTTTTTGATTTGGCGCTGTCAACCAAAGAATCGGGCTTTGAAAATTTCCTGGCGCTGGTTCCGCCCGATTATTCCGAATATCTGAAAGACTTTGAAACTTCAGGCACGGCCACGGTTTCAGGAAAGGTTACCGGTTTGTATTTTGATGAAAATTACCCGGCTTTTTCGCTGGCCATCAACGTTGCAAACGGCAATTTTCACTACACCGGCCTTCCGGAACAAATCAAAAATATTAATGCCGATGTTGCTGTAAACAAACCTCAGGGAGTGCTCGACCTTACGGAAGTTAAAATAAGGGAAGCCCATGCCGAGATTCGCAACAACCCGGTGGATCTTACGCTCACCTTAAACAAGCTGGTTTCCGATCCCTATTTTGATGGCACTTTTGTGGGGAAAATTAATTTCGATCATGTAAAGGATGCTATTCCGCTCGACAGTGTAACCATTTCTGGAATTGTGGATGCCAACCTGTTTGTAAAGGGAAATTATTCTTCCATTGAAAAGGAACAGTACGATAAAATCCAGTCGGATGGGGTGATTCTGCTCGATAATTTTGTGTATGAATCGGCCCGTCTGACACAGCCGGTTTTGGTTCCCGCCGGAAATCTCGATTTCTCGCCCCAAAGCATCAACCTTTCCCAATTTAATGTAAAAGTGGGGCAGAGCGATTTTAATCTGAGCGGCAAAGTAAACAATTATCTGAATTATATTTTTAAAGACGGCATACTGGCCGGCGATTTACAGCTGAATTCAAACTATGTAAACCTGAATGAGTTGCTGCGCCTGCAGGTTCAGGAGCAACAAGCTGAAACAACCGCCGAAACAGAAAGCACAGTGAAGGATACCAGCGCTGAAAATCTGGCCTTTGATGTGCCGGAGAATGTGGATTTTACGTTCCGCTCCAATATTCAGCGTGCCAGTTTCGACCGTGTTGCCATTTCAAACATCAACGGCTTGATTACTGCCAGAGAAGGAAAATTAATTCTCAACGGCTTGAATATGAATATGCTGGATGGTGAGCTGAAAATGACAGGTTCGTACGAAAATACAGCCCAAAACCAGCCGCTTTTCGATTTTGGTTTTGATGTTGTAAAATTTGATATTCCACTGGCATTTCAGTCGCTTTCAGGCATGCAGAACATGATTCCTGTGGCGGGGCAAAGTACCGGCAAATTCAGCACCAACCTGAAACTGAACGGAAGGTTAAATGAAAAACTAAAACTGATTTTTGCATCGGTTGACGGAACCGGGCTTTTAAATACCGAAAATCTTCAGATAAACAATTCAGATATTTTTAACCAGCTGAAAGGCATTTTAAAAGCTGAAAAGCTGCAGCAGGTGGCGGTTGATGATTTTAAAGCCAATTTTACCGTGGAGGACGGAAATATGTTATTACGGCCGTTTCGAACAAAAATTGCAGGGCAGGAAACCCTGATTGCCGGAAGTTTAAATGCACAGAATCTGCTTGATATGCGGCTCGACTTTAACATTCAGCGCGATGCGTTTGGATCCGATATTCAGTCCATTTTAAGTGCCATTCCCGGAAATAAAAATATTACCGTGGTGCCGGCGGGTGTTATTATAAAAGGCCCCGTGGGAAAACCAGAGGTGAAAATGGATCTTTCGGCAACCCGGAAAACCATTACCGATGCCACAAAAGACGATTTGCAAAAATCGCTTAACAAACTGGGTGACGGCTTGAAAAAGCTGTTTAAGTAGCCCCTCAAAAATGGTTTTTCTGAAATATGCGCAGAAAAACTCCGGTTTTTTTCAGTGTAAAAAACCGGCGCGGGGTGTGCAAAATTCCGGCTTATTTCAGTTTTAAATAGGCTTCCCTGATCTCGTTGTAGGTTTCGTCGCTGATTTTGCAGAGCGGGGTGCGAAGCACGTTTTTAATGATTCCCTGTGCATGCATCAACGCTTTTACGCCTCCGGGGTTGCCCTCTTTAAACAAGAGTTTGAACAGCTCAATCATTTCGAAATGCAGTTCCAGCGATTCGCTGAATTTTCCCTCCAGCGCCAGGTGAATCAGGCGGCTTAACTTTTCGGGCAGCGCATTGGCAATTACCGAAATCACCCCTTTTCCGCCTATGGAAATAATGGGCAGCGCCAGCACATCGTCGCCCGAAATAACCGTAAAATTATCGGGTGTGTATTTTCCTATTTTGGTGATTTGTGATAAAACTCCCGAAGCTTCCTTAACAGCAGCAATTTTTTCCGATGCTTCGGCCAGCCGGGCCACTGTTTCAGCTTCAAGGTTTACACCGGTGCGCGACGGAACATTGTACAAAATAATCGGTACCGGGCTGGCTTTGGCTATCTCAGAATAATGGTTAAACATTCCTTCCTGTGATGGTTTATTGTAGTAAGGTGTTACAATCAGCAAACCGCCGATGCCATTAAAATCGAATTTGTCAATTTGTTTGATGATTTTCCGGGTGTCGTTTCCACCCATGCCAACTACAACAGGTAATCCGGCCGATTTTTCCTTCACCAGTTTTACAACTTCGCGTTTTTCTTCCGAGGTAAGTGTCGGTGTTTCCGCGGTGGTTCCCAACGCTACCAGATAGTCCATTCCTCCCTGCACCTGCCGGCTGACGACCGTTTCAAGTGCATCAAAATCAATTCTGTTGTTTTCTGTGAACGGAGTAACCAAAGCTACTCCCGCACCTGTAAAAAGCTGACTCATTTACTTGTTTTTTGATTTAGCTGCGCAAGATAAAAAATTTGTTGTTTGGCAAGAAACAACGCATCCTGATTTTGGCTAATATTAATGTTTAGGTCAAAATAGTTTTTTTCGTTTGGCGACCAGCCTACTTTAAATTTTGCCCGTGTGGTGAGGGTAACAAAATCGAGCGTAATGTTTTGATGAAGGGCAATGTTCAAAAGCAAATCGTATTGTTTTTCAGTGAAATGTGTAATTTTTCCTTCCTTCGGAAATTTAAGCCAGTCGAGTTCTTTCGGAGTTAATGAATTGGTGTCGGTGGCAAATTCCACATTATTATAATAAACACACAAGGCGTTTACCGCGGCTCCTTTTTCAGTAAAATATTCCTTTAAATAACGGTACGCTTCTTTTTCGTCGGGTTCCCATATTATCCCTACCTTTTTTACCGATTCGAGCGATGGTATTTTGGGTTGATGACGAAATGCGGCTTCCGCTTTCAGCAGTTTTCGGTTAGCGTATTTTTCTCGTAATCCCATTCGTTCCGCAAATGTAACAAATGATTGGGGAAAGTTTATTTTCAGGGAAATGAAATTCATTTTATTGAATCATTTTTAAAAAATCGTCTTCCGAAATGATGGGCACACCTAGTTGTGTTGCCTTTTCCAGCTTGCTTGGCCCCATGTTGCTGCCGGCAATCAGGTAGTTGGTTTTTTTGGAAATGGAACCTACATTTTTGCCCCCGTTTTGTTCAATCATATTTTTGAGTTCGTCGCGCGAATATTTTTCAAATGTTCCCGAAATGATGATATTCAGCCCTTTTAGTTTATCGGTGCGGTTGTTCAGCTGTTCTTCGCTCACCGTAAATTGCAAGCCCTGTTCCTTTAAAAAACGTATCAACCCGCGGTATTCGGTTTTTGAAAACCAGTCGACTATGCTTTCGGCAATCCGGCCTCCAATTTCGTCAATTTCTGTTAATTCTTCGAAGGTGGCATTTTGTATGTTTTCAATGGTGTGCATATTTTTAGCGAGTGTTTTTGCCACGGTTTCGCCTACAAAACGAATACCCAGTGCAAACAGTACCCGTTCAAAAGGAACTTTTTTTGATTCTTCCAGGCTTTTTAAAATCCGTTCCGCCGATTTATCACCCATTCGTTCCAGCCCAACCAGTTGTTCTTTTTTCAGGCGGTACAAATCGGCAACCCCTTGAATTAATTTCTGATTGTACAGCAGTTCAATGGTTTCCTGCCCCAATCCGTCAATATCCATGGCTTTGCGGCTTACAAAGTGTTCAATTTTTCCTTTTATCTGTGGCGGGCAACCCACTTCGTTCGGACAATAATGAGCTGCTTCGCCTTCGTTTCTCGTGAGTTTTGTTCCGCACTCGGGGCAATGTTCAATAAAACGAACCGGCTGAAACATGGGGTGGCGTTTACTTTGATCCACTCCGGTAATTTTCGGAATAATTTCGCCGCCTTTTTCCACAAAAACAGTGTCGCTGATGTGAAGGTCAAGATTTTGGATGATGTCGGCGTTGTGCAGCGAAGCACGTTTTACCATGGTTCCGGCAATCAGCACCGGTTCGAGGTTGGCTACCGGGGTAACTGCGCCTGTGCGCCCCACCTGGTACGATACCGATTTTAAAATGGTGGCAGCGCTCTCAGCCTTAAATTTGTAGGCAATGGCCCAGCGCGGCGATTTGGCCGTAAATCCGAGATTGTCCTGCAGGTTTTTTGAATTTACCTTGATTACCACACCATCGGTAGCTACCGGAAGATGGTGGCGTTCCACATCCCACTTGTCCAGATATTCAAAAACCTCTTTCAGCGATGCACATTTTTGCATGGCGTCCGATATTTTGAATCCCCACTCCCGGGCTTTTTGAAGATTTTCATAATGGCCGTCAAAAGGCAGATTTGCACCCAGCAAATAATAGAAATAAGCATCCAGCTTCCGGGAGGCCACAACCGATGAGTTTTGCATTTTTAATGTTCCTGCCGCTGTGTTTCGCGGGTTGGCCAAAAGCGGTTCGCTGTTTTTTTCGCGTTCGGCATTGAGCTCCTCAAATACCTGAAAAGGCATCAGAATTTCGCCCCTGATTTCGAAACTTTCCGGATAACCGCTGCCACGCAGTTTTAACGGAACCGAACGGATGGTGCGGACATTTCCGGTAACATCATCGCCGCGAACGCCGTCGCCACGTGTTACAGCCCTCACAAGCCAGCCGTTTTCATAAAGTAAGCTGATGGAAGAACCGTCGAACTTCAGCTCGCATACATATTCATAATCGGTTTCAATAATTTTTTTTATACGTGTGTCAAAATCCCTGATTTCTTCTTTTGAATAGGCATTGGAAAGCGACAACATGGAATATGTATGTTCCACTTGTTCAAACTCTTTGTTTATGTCGCTTCCCACACGCTGCGACGGTGAATTCGGATCGGCAAATTCAGGAAAATTATGTTCCAGTTTTTCCAGTTCCTTCATTTTCATATCAAACTCAAAATCCGAAATAACCGGCTGGTTTAAAACGTAATAATTATAGTTGTGTTCTTCCAGTTCTTCCCTTAATTGTTTAATTTTCTGCAGCGCTTCTTCACGGTTCATTTTCAGGTATCTTTTCTTTAACTATTGAAACAATTTGAATTGTGAAAGGGTTAAAATTACGGAAGATTTTTTATTTGAATTAAACAAAACATGCGTGAGTTTTATTTTACTTATGAACACTAAAATGAATGATTATGGCATTTACACTGGAAATAGGACAAAAAGCAAAAGATTTTAACCTGCCTGCTACCGACGGGAAAACATATTCGCTCAGCAGTTTTAAAGATGCAAAATACCTGGTGGTGTTTTTCACCTGCAACCATTGTCCGTATGTAATTGGCAGCGACGAAGTGACCCGGCAAACTGCCGAACGTTTCCGGCCGCTGGGGGTGGAGTTTGTCGGTATTAACTCGAACAGTAAAAATACTTATGAAGATGATGATTTCCCACACATGGTAGAGCGGATGAAGGAACACAATTTTCCCTGGAAATATTTGTACGACGAGTCGCAGGAAGTGGCACTTGCTTACGGCGCGTTGCGTACCCCGCACTTTTATGTTTTTGATGAAAACCGGAAACTGGTGTACACCGGCAGGGGAGTTGACAATCCGCGCGATGTTTCAAAATTGACGGTGAATGATTTGGACCGGGCACTGGAAGAACTCACATCCGGAAAAGCTGTTTCTGTGCCGCTGACCAACCCGATTGGCTGCAATGTAAAATGGGAAGGCAAAGACAAACACTGGATGCCTGCTGATGCCTGCGACCTGGTATTGTAAAATGCTTGTTATTCTTCAATATTGGTAATAATTTTCTGAAGCGTGGCCAGCGTGGTTTGGTATTCCTGCTCCGAAATGTTTTGCATGGCTTTTTGTCTGAACTGTTTTTGTTTTTCAAAACAGGCGGTAAAAAGTTGTTTTCCCTTTTCCGTAAGGGTAATTTCTTCCCGGTTCGAAATAGCGGTTATTTGGTTCCGGTTAAATTCTGCAAGTACCTGAATCGTGTTGTCCTTATCAGAGAAAGGCAGCATCAGGTTTATCAGCGCATTTCTTTTTGCCGGGCTGTTTTCGTTGATGCTGTTTAACAGTTGCCAGCCTGTGCGTGTTAATCCAAATGCCGACTGGATTTCGTCAATTTTCCCGGTCAGTAAACGGTCGGCCTGTTTTATCCAGTAGCCAACCGGTAATTTTGTTTTATTCTCCATGCTGCTGCCTTTGCTGTTGTTTTAAATCCGGGTAAAACAGGGTTGTTTTACTTTTCCTTTGAATGCTTTGCATCGTTTACAACGATTTCAGGTTTAAAAAAGTTGTGGCTCATGTTCTACTTTGAAGAAGCTTTTTTATGAAGAACAAACCTCAGTTGCTGCTTTCCTGCATTTTAATCATTTCGTAATCATTTTTCAGGAAAGGATAATCCCAGCAACCCATCCGGTGAAACAAATTCCCGCCAAACCCTTTTTTATAAATATGAACGCCATGCAGCGGGTGTTTCCGGTTTAAATTCGGTGCTGAACCAAACATATCATATTCTGAGCAACCCCGGTTTTTGGCGGTTTTAATGGCTTTCCACTGCAAGGCGTAGCTGGCCATCGAATGCGAATTGTCGGCAGTTGAAGCACCGTAAAGATAGGTGCCCCGCTGGTTCGACAACACCAAAAACATGGAGGCCAAAAACTGCCCTTCATGTTCGGCCATCAGCATTTTTACATTTACCCCTTTTTTGCTGTTGTCCTGGTTTTGCAGGATGGTGGAAAAATATTCCCTGTTTTGCAGCGGCATGTTATGACGCAAAGCCGTTTCAGAATATAATTTGTACCATTCATCAATCTGATTAATACCGTATTCGTTGATTTTTATTCCCAGTTTGTGAGCCCGCCGGATGTTATAGCGCGTATTGTAACGCATGTTATACAGCAAGTCTTCTTCTTTCATTTTTAAATCGAGAAAAAAGGTGTTTTTGGGCAAAATATCTACCGGACTTTTTTT
>JAFGDX010000436.1 GCA_016931875.1 Prolixibacteraceae bacterium | reverse complement strand
TTTGCGGAGAGAGAGGGATTCGAACCCCCGGAACCTCTCGGTTCAACGGTTTTCAAGACCGCCGCAATCGACCACTCTGCCATCTCTCCGGGCGCGACAAAAGTAGAATTTTTTTTGAATACACAAAAACCTTTTAGTTGAAAAATAACTTTTATTGATGAAAAAAAAAGATGCATTTGGTTTGGTTTTTTAAAACTTATTTCGGAATTTAGCTAAACTGTAAATGAGTTCTCTGAAACTATTGATTTTACTGGTAGTTTAGAACGATAAAGCGTTTGATACTTTACAATAAAATATCGAACAATTCGATCGGATATTTTTTTAAAACACTTATTTTCAATAATTTAATAATTATTTAAATTTTTTGCCGTATGAACAAAGCACAATTAATTGATGCAATGGCCGCTGGAGCTGGCCTAACTAAAGCTGATGCTAAAAAAGCTCTTGACGCATTTGTTTCTGCAACTACTGATGCCTTAAAAGGTGGTGATAGAGTTGCTTTAATTGGATTTGGCTCGTTCTCAGTTTCAGAACGTGGTGCCAGAACCGGAAGAAACCCGCAAACGGGTAAAGAAATTACAATCCCAGCTAAAAAAGTTGTTAAATTCAAAGCTGGTGCAGAATTGTCAGATGCTGTATCGTAACTGAAACGGATATTGAAAAGGAAGGGAAACAAGGCTTTTGTTTCCCTTTTTTTATTTTTGTGCTCAAAACACGGTTTATGCAGAAACAACTCCTTGCCTTTTTATCAGAATTTATAACACCTGCCAGGCTCACACTTTTTGAAAAAGTACTGGAAGAACGTACCAATTATATTACCGTTGTCCTGGAAGATATTTTTCAACCACAAAATGCCAGCGCGGTTTTACGGTCGTGTGATTGTTTTGGAATACAAAATGTGCACATCATCGAAAACCGAAACACATTTACAGTGGACCGCGAAGTAGCAATGGGAGCCTCAAAATGGCTTAACCTTCATAAATACAACTCGGACGAAAACAACAGTTTAAGCGCAATCAGGAATTTGAAACAACAGGGATACAGGATTG
Source organism: Prolixibacteraceae bacterium (assembly GCA_016931875.1). GTDB lineage: Bacteria > Bacteroidota > Bacteroidia > Bacteroidales > Prolixibacteraceae > Draconibacterium. The sequence goes on along the minus strand of JAFGDX010000436.1, from coordinate 1,949 downwards.
TGGCAACTACTCCGCACACCAACGACCAGCTGTTGCAGGAATTTGATCTCCGAAAAGGAAAAGCAGCGCTGGTGTTTGGCTCTGAATTGCCAGGTATTTCTGAAATTATTATGAACGAAGCCGATGAGTTCTTAAAAATACCAATGTATGGATTTACTGAGAGTTTTAATATTTCGGTTTCGGCTGCTTTGGTTCTTTATGAAATTTCAAACCGGTTACGAGGGTTGGATGATAAGATATGGAGATTATCGGAAACTGAGAAGGACGAGGTGAAACTGAAATGGATAAGGGCAACTCTTAAACGGAGCCACCTGCTTGAGGAACGATTTTTCAGGAAGCAGCGGCTGGCCGGCAATTAGTTGATTATTTTCAGCAAGTTTTCCAGTTGTATCAGTTTTACACCCTTTTTCTTCCAATTTTCAAAAGGTAACGGAATTTTAGGCAGTTCCTTAATTGCATCCTCAACAACCATAATGTTTTTTACTTTTCTTTTGAGCCCTTTTACAGCATAATCAACACAAACATTGGTTGTTACACCATAAACAACTACCGTTTCGGGTTTTATCATTCGCACAATTTTTTCAGTCCACTGATTTCCAGAAAACACATCGAATGCATCTTTTCGAATGACAAAATTCCTGTATTTTTTAAGATCCAAAATTTCAGGGGTAATTAAATAGTCCTTGTCCCAATCGAAAATGACAGGTTCTTCCGGATCTGTTTCTTTGATATAACTGGCGCCATCAGTGCCCGCCATACAATGTTCGGGGAATGTTTTTATAAAATCGGGTGAAGGATCCAATTCGGGAGAGTTGTAAAAATGGTGATCTGCTGAATTAACTACCCGAATCGATTTCTCTGCAGCCAGGCGAGTGAGTGTTTCCCATTTGGGTTTTAGTTTTTCTGCACCTTCAACGTAAAGCTTGCCATTGGGTTCAACAAAATCTTTTTGTGTGTCAACATTCCAGAATAACCAATTGGAAAAATCCATTGTTATGCTATTTAAAATTCATTTAAAGATATTTATTTATAATGATTCTTAAGAGCATTTTGTATTAAATTTTTGATAAACAAAAAAACCGGAAATTTTTCCGGTTTTGTAAGCAGTGTATCTTTTTTTATATTCCCTGTTCCAGGAAAGCTTTAAATTCTTCATCTTCAAAGGTTACACTTAAAGTGTGTTCCGTGCCGTCAGGTTCAATAATTACGTGGTACGGAATGCTGTTTGTTCCGTATTTTGATATTTGTAAATCGAGATTTTTTTTCCCCATCGTTTTTTTCACTTTGCCATCTTGGTTCGATGTAACCCATTCATCTTCGGGTAATGTTGTTCTGTCATCGGTATACAATGCTACAATTACATATTTTTCTGAAAGCAGCTTTAAAACTTCGGGATTGGCCCAGACTGTATTTTCCATTTTTTTGCAGTTGGCACAGGCATGTCCTTTAAAAACTACAAAAGCAGGTTTGTTCTGTTCCTGTGCACATGCGAGTCCCTGTTCATAATCGAAATAACCAGGCAACCCATGCGGGAGATGTAACTTATCGGCATATTTTGCAGGTCCGCAGAGTTCGGCAGAATTGTTATGTACGGTGCCGGCAGACCCATTCGTAAGGTAGGTATTGCTACTTGCCGGGGGAATCAATGCTGAAATTGAAGTAAGCGGATTTCCCAGCAACCCGGTAAAAAGGTAAATAACAAAAGTAAAAGTGGCTATTGAAAGAAAAAGACGGCCTACTCCAACAAATGGGATATCGCTGTCGTGCGAGAATTTGATTTTACCCAGAAAATACATTCCCAAAATAAAGAACACTACTATCCAGATGGCCAGGTAAATTTCGCGGCTTAAAATTCCCAATCCGTAAACCTGGTCGATATTGCTCAAAAATTTCAATCCAAAGGCCAAAAGAATAAATGCAAAAACCACTTTTATTGCATTTAGCCATCC
>JAFGDX010000435.1 GCA_016931875.1 Prolixibacteraceae bacterium | reverse complement strand
TTCGGTAAAAACCACGTTTAAAGAGGTGCTGGCCGAGCAGGGAATCATTTTCTGTTCGTTTAGCGATGCTGTGCGCGAACATCCTGATTTGGTAAAAAAATACCTGGGCCAGGCTGTTCCGGTAGCCGACAACTATTTTGCCGCTTTAAACTCGGCGGTTTTCAGCGACGGTTCGTTTTGTTATATTCCAAAAGGAGTAAAATGCCCGATGGAACTTTCAACCTATTTCAGAATTAATTCAGCAAACACAGGCCAGTTTGAACGTACCTTGATTGTTGCCGACGACGATAGTTACGTAAGTTACTTAGAAGGTTGTACTGCACCAATGCGCGACGAAAACCAGCTGCATGCAGCGGTTGTGGAAATTATTGCACTCGACCGTGCAGAAGTAAAATACTCAACCGTACAGAACTGGTATCCGGGAGACAAAAACGGAAAAGGCGGAATTTACAACTTTGTTACCAAACGTGGTGTTTGCCGCGGGGTTTCTTCCAAAATTAGCTGGACACAGGTGGAAACCGGCTCGGCAATTACATGGAAATACCCAAGTTGCATTTTACTTGGCGACAACTCGGTGGGTGAATTCAACTCGGTGGCTGTTACCAATAATCACCAACAGGCCGACACCGGTTCGAAGATGATTCACATTGGCAAAAACACAAAAAGCACCATCGTTTCCAAAGGAATTTCTGCCGGAAAAAGCAACAACTCGTACCGCGGACTTGTAAAAGTATTACCCGGGGCTGTAAACTCGCGAAACTTTTCGCAATGCGATTCATTGTTGTTAAACGATACCTGCGGAGCACATACATTTCCCTATATTGAAGTAGGAAACAAATCGTCGATTGTTGAACACGAGGCAACTACTTCAAAAATTGGTGAAGACCAGATTTTTTATTGCAACCAGCGTGGCATTGACACCGAAAAAGCCATTGGAATGATTGTAAACGGCTATGCCAAGGAAGTGCTGAACAAACTCCCGATGGAATTTGCCGTTGAAGCACAAAAGCTGCTGCAAATTAGTTTGGAAGGAAGTGTAGGTTAATAAATTCAGAAAAAAATAATCAATGTCAAATAGAAGCTGAAGTTGAAAAATTTCAGACTCAAAATTCAATAATACAATGTTATCAATAAAAGAATTATATGTTTCCGTAGAAGGAAATGAAATCCTGAAAGGAATCAACCTCGAAGTAAAACCCGGTGAAATTCACGCCATAATGGGACCCAACGGTTCTGGAAAAAGCACACTGGCCAATGTAATTGCCGGAAAAGAAGAATACGAAGTAACTTCGGGCGAGATTACCTATTTCGGGGAAGACCTTCTGGAAATGGCGCCCGAGGACCGGGCCAGAAAAGGTTTGTTCCTCAGTTTTCAGTATCCGGTTGAGATTCCGGGAGTTCCCATGGTCAATTTTCTGAAAACCTCGTTAAATGAGCAACGCAAATACCGCGGAGAGGAAGAACTGACAGCAGGTGAATTCCTGAAATACATGCGCCAGAAAATGGAACTGGTGGATATGCACACCAAGCTCACCAACCGTTCGGTAAACGAAGGTTTTTCGGGAGGAGAAAAGAAAAAGAACGAAATCTTTCAGATGGCGCTTCTGGAACCCAAACTGGCCATTTTGGATGAAACCGATTCAGGCCTTGATATTGATGCACTAAAAACAGTGGCTCACGGCGTTAATGCCCTGAGAAGCCCTGAAAATGCAACCATTGTTGTAACCCACTACCAGCGTTTGCTCGATTATATTATTCCCGACCACGTGCATGTGCTTTACCAGGGCAGGATTGTAAAATCGGCCGGAAAAGAACTGGCTGTGGAATTGGAAGAAAAAGGCTACGACTGGATTAAAAAAGAAATTACAGTGTAATTATGAGTGTTTTAGTTGAAAAAGCGGATTTGTCGCTCAAATATACAGCACATTACAACGAGGTTAAAGATCTTCTTTTTGAAGGTTCGTCTGAAGTTTTAAACTCACAAAGGAACAAAGCCTTCCAGGATTTTGTGATGCAGGGAATTCCTACGCGGAAAAATGAAAACTACAAATACACCAACCTGCAACCTCATTTTTTACCTGAATACAAATTTATTCATCAAAGAGAAAAAACAGAGGCCGATTTGAATGCGGTTTTCCGTTGCGATGTTCCTCAAATGAATACACACCTCACGTTGTTAATCAACGGATGGTTTTACAGGGAAAACAAGGAAACAGGGAAACTTCCGGAAGGTGTAATTCTGGGAAGCCTGGAAGATATCGCCAACAACCATCCCGGGTTGATTGAAAAGTATTATGCAAAAATTGCCAACACCGCGGAAGATCCATTGGTGGCACTGAATACTGCTTTTGCAAAAGATGGCTATTTTTTATACATCCCAAAAAATGTAACGGTTGAAAAACCGCTTCAACTGATCAATCTTCTTCAGTCGGAAAGAGACACTTTTGCCACCGGGCGAAATTTGATTGTTGTTGAATCGGGTGCAAGTTTGCAATTGTTGCTGTGCAACCATACCCTGGATTTGAAAACCTATCTGACCAATTCTGTAACCGAAATATTTGTGGGAGAAAACGCACATCTGGATTATTACACACTTCAGAACGAGCACAACAAATCGACCTCCCTGCATTCGGTATTTATTCAGCAGGAAAGGGATTCCAGTGTAACAACACATACTACCTCGCTGCACGGGGGAATGATCAGAAATAACCTGAAATTTATTCTGAACGGGGAAAATGCACAAGCCAATATGTTTGGCATGTCGTTTTTAGATAAGCAGCAACACATTGATAATTTCACCCAGGTGATTCATGCGCAACCTCACTGCCAAAGCAACCAGTTGTACAAAAATGTACTTGATGACAAATCAACCGGTGCCTTTGCAGGAAGGATACATGTAATGCGCGATGCACAAAAAACCAATGCCTTCCAGCGAAACAACAATTTGTTGCTAACCGACAGCGCCACCATGCAAACCAAACCTCAGCTGATTATTGATGCTGATGATGTAAAATGCAGCCACGGTGCAACAGTCGGTCAAATTGACGAAGAAGCATTGTTTTACTTGCGTGCCCGCGGTATTGAAGAGAAAAAAGCACGGCTGATGATGATGAATGCCTTTGCCCACGAAGTAATCCAGGAGATAAAAATAGAAGCGCTTCGCGAACGAATTGACGATCTGGTTGACAAAAGGCTGAGAGGCGAAGTTGCACACTGCCACGACTGTTCGTACAACTGCGAATGTTAGCCAAATAAAAAATTGCGTTATTCCCGTCGGATTCAGGCTTTTCAAACCAACGGGAATATTTTTTTGCGGTTAAAAATGCCTACTTTTGGCTTTCTTAAAAAAACAGAGATGAATTATGACATTCAAAAAATAAGAAGCTATTTTCCGGTTTTGCAGCAGAAGATTCACAACCACCCCCTGATATATTTCGACAATGCTGCATCGGCACAAAAACCGGTTCAGGTGTTAAAGGCCGAAGAACAACTCCACAATCATTTTTACGGAAACATTCACCGCGCGGCCCATTTTATGGCCGACAAGGCAACGGGTGAATTTGAAGCCGTTCGCACCAAAATTCAGCACTTCATCCATGCCGAACTCCGAGAAGAAATTATCTTCACCAAAGGAACTACCGAAAGTGTAAATTTGGTGGCCAACTCGTTTGGCGAAAAGTATATTCAGGAAGGTGACGAAATTATTGTTTCCGAAATGGAACACCACTCCAATATTGTTCCGTGGCAGTTGGTTGCCGGAAGAAAAAATGCAACCATTGTACAACTTCCTTTTACCGATTCGGGCGAACTTCAACTGGATGTTCTGGAAAAACGGATCAATGCAAAAACAAAAATTATTGCTGTGGCCCATGTTTCCAATGTGCTGGGAACAATAAATCAGGTGGAAAAAATAATCAAATTAGCACACAGCAAAAACATTCCTGTTTTTATCGACGGAGCGCAGGCCGTTCAACACCTCCCCGTTGATGTTCAACAACTGGATGCCGATTTCTACGCCTTCTCAGCCCATAAAATGTACGGGCCAAACGGCGTGGGTGTTTTGTATGGGAAACGGAAATGGCTCGATAAAATGCCACCCTACCAGGGAGGGGGTGAAATGATTTCGGAAGTATCGTTTCAAAAAACCACGTTTAACGAAATCCCTTACAAGTTTGAAGCCGGTACACCCAACATTACCAGTGTAATCGCATATGGCGCTGCTATTGATTTAATGGATGAAACCGGATTGCAAAATATCGGGCGGTGGGAACAAAACCTGCTGAATTATGCCACCTCAAAGCTGAAGGAAATTCCGGGTATGAAAATCTACGGAGAAGCGCCTGAAAAATCAAGTGTGATCTCCTTTACTATTAAAAATATCCATCCGTATGACGTTGGAATGCTGATTGATAAAATGGGAATTGCCGTTCGCACCGGTCACCATTGTGCCGACCCGGTGATGCAACACTTCAATGTTCCGGGAACCATCCGCATTTCGTTTGGAATGTACAATACAACAGAAGAGATCGACCTTTTTATGGAAGCTCTGAAAAAAGTACTTGCGATGTTATAACTCCTCCGGATTTGCTGCAGATTCCTTTTTCTCTTTTTTAGGACTGTTCGGAAAAATATACCCGATTAAAGCACCGTAAAGCGTACTGGTGTGCCAGTTTGATTGAATGGGGCAGGTTCCCGAAGTACAGCCAATATAATACCAGTAAAGAAATCCGCCCAGAGCGCCCAAAAACACACCTGCAATTTTCCATTTATATCGGATAACAAACTGCTTCATAACCATAAAATTTCAGCAAAGAAACACAGGATGAAGAAAGTTGAATGTGATTACTGTCACATACAAAGCCAATTTACAGGCGAAAATTTTTGATATTAAATCCGAACAAATAATGAACCCATTTTAAGTCAACATTAAGTATCGTCTTATTTTTAAAGATTCTTGATATGCAGGGAATTTGTCGTTGCAAAAAAGTAAAAAATTGCGATCTTTGGCAATTGTTAAAAGCTAAGATTCATGTCGATAGAAGAAATACAACAGCAAATTATTGAGGAATTCTCCGTTTACGAAGACTGGATGGACAAATATTCCTATTTAATTGAGCTGGGAAATGATTTGAAAGAACTGGACCCAAAAGATAAAAATGACCAGAATTTAATCAAAGGCTGCCAATCGAGGGTTTGGCTGGTAGCAGAGATGAACGACGGGAAAATTTATTTCAGGGGGGAAAGCGACGCTGTTATTGTAAAGGGGCTTGTGGCATTGCTTTTACGCGTGGTTTCAGGAAGAACTCCCAAAGAATTGGTGGAGGCGGATTTGCATTTTATCGATGACTTGGGATTGAAACAACACCTGTCGCCAACCCGTTCCAACGGCTTGCTGGCCATGGTAAAACAAATTCGTTTGTATGGTGTTGCTTATAGCAGGATTGCAGATTGAGGAAGGAGGAAATGAAATGGACAAAAGAATAGATTTAATTATAAATAATCTGAAAGAGGTGTACGACCCGGAAATTCCGGTAAATATTTACGACCTCGGACTAATATACAATGTTGATGTTGACGAAAACAACAACGCAAATATTGTGATGACCCTCACCGCTCCCGGCTGCCCGGTGGTTGATATTTTAATGGACGATGTAACAGCCGCTGCCCGTGCAGTGGAAGGTGTTGACAATGTGAACATCGATCTTACCTTCGACCCGCCGTGGGATAAATCGATGATGAGCGAGGAAGCCCGGCTGGAACTGGGGTTCTTTTAAAAATAAACCCTGAAAGGTATTAAGAAGAACCGTTCATTTCGAAATGAACGGTTCTTTTTTTACTTTTAAACTGTTAAAATAATCCAACTAAATGCCGGATTCAAATCATATATCTTTCTCCATAAAAGAAAAAGCAAAAGAACTTGGTTTTCTGGAATGTGCCATTATTCCTGCCGGTTATCTGGCCGAAGAAAAAGATCGGTTTCAGAAGTGGCTCGACGGCGAGATGCACGGCGAAATGGGCTACATGGAACGAAACATTGAAAAACGGTTAAATCCTGAATTGTTGTTTGAAAATGCGAAAACAATCATTGTTGTCATTCAAAATTACTACCCCAAACAAACACAAACCGACAAAAACGCACCGGTACTTTCAAAATATGCCTATGGCACCGACTACCATTTTGTAATGAAAGACAAATTA
>JAFGDX010000434.1 GCA_016931875.1 Prolixibacteraceae bacterium | reverse complement strand
GAAATTCTGAACTATGTATTTCCCGAAAACCTGGCCTACGCAAAAGCCAACACACCCGCAACCATTCCGATTATGAAGTTGTATAACGAAATTATCGGCAAGTATCCGTTTGCAAGCGAGAAATACGGTCATGCACAGTTTGGGTGGGGTGGTGGAATGGAACATCAGACAATGAGTTTTATGGGAAACTTCAACTTCAGTCTTGTAGCTCATGAACTGGCCCATCAGTGGTTTGGTAACTATATTACTCTTGGTTCGTGGCAGGATATCTGGCTAAACGAAGGTTTTGCAACCTACCTTACTGCACTGGCTTTTGAAAATTTAACAAACGAGTCTGACTGGTTCAACTGGAGGAAAGGGACGGTTGAAAAAATTACCGGAACGCCCGGTGGGTCTGTTTTTGTGACAGATACAACCAGCATTTCCCGCATTTTCGACCCCCATCTTTCCTATTCAAAAGGAGCCTATTTGCTTCATATGTTGCGGTGGGTGTTGGGTGAAGATGCCTTTTTTGATGGGCTCAGAAGTTATTATAACGACCCCGAAATTGCCAATGGTTTTGCCCGAAGTGACCAGTTTGTTACACACATGGAGACCGCCGGAGATACCAGTTTAACAGAGTTTTTTAACGATTGGTATTTTGGTGAAGGGCATCCGGTTTATTCGCTGAGTTATGTTCGGTATGAAACAGATAGACTGATTATTCACCTATCTCAAACTCCGTCACACCATTCTGTAGAGTTTTTTGAAATGCCTGTTCCGGTGCGGCTCTATAACTCCGACAAAACCGACTCTGTAGATTTTGTTCTGCGGCATACCCAGAATGACCAACAATTTGAAATAAATCCCGGCTTTCGGGTTGATGAGGTAAAGCTCGATCCTGAATATTGGCTCGTGGCGCAAACCTCCGTGATTGTAAAAAGTCCGTTGCAGGTTTTGGAAAACCGGATAGAAGTGTACCCAAACCCGTTTGGCAGAGAAGTTACTGTTAAAACTGACGGACAAATCGGGCCATTGGACGTGAAACTTTTTAGTATTGACGGGAGATTGCTTCAGACATTTGAAATCAGCCAGCCAACCTTCACCATGCAAAATCTTACCAGCGGGGTGTATATTCTACAGATTCGCACATCAAAAGGAACGATTGAAAAAAAACTCATCAGCCGGTAATTATTGCAAACTACCAGTTAAATAATATGGTTTGTTTTAATTCGGGATGCAAACTTAAGGGCACAGGACTGATTCCTGCCACACTTTCAACAATGGTTTTTTCCTGGTTGGTATATCCTTTTTTGGGGAAATGGAAATCAACAATTACCTCGGCCACTCTTCGCGGGTCGGAAGCCATGATTTTTGTTATCTCTATTTTTGTACCTTCAAGGTCAATATTATTATCACGGGCTTTTATTCCCATAATGGTCATAATACAACTTCCCAGCGCAGTAGCCAGAAGGTCGGTTGGCGAAAAATATTCCCCTTTCCCGCGGTTGTCTGTCGGGGCATCGGTTATTACTTTATTCCCACTTTGTAAATGTTCATTCTCTGTTCGCAATTCACCCAGGTAAACGGTTCTGATGGTTGTCATGTGTATTGTTTTATAATTCAGTTTAACTTCAGTCAGAATGAAAGATACAAATAAATTTTATCGGGTGGAGTTGCAAAATTTATGATAAAACTATAAATCCGTTTGATTTTTCTTTGAATTCATCTATTTTTGGTAACACGAATTTTAAGATTGATAACACAATGTCGGTAAAAAGATTTGGAGTTTCGCTGGATGAAGATTTGCTGGAAGCGTTGGATGCTTATGTAGCTGACAACCGGTTTGCCAACCGTTCGCAGGCCATTCGCCACCTGATTGAAAAAAATCTTGTGGAAGAAAAGTGGAAATGCGATAACATTGTGGCCGGGGCTATAACGCTTGTTTTCAGCCATCAAAAAAACGACATTCTTAAAAAATCATCTGAAATTCAATACAAATACAAAGAGGTTATTCTTTCATCGCAGGGATTTTATTTAAATGAAATGAATTATCTTGAAATTATTGCAGTAAAAGGCCCTTCAAAAACTTTAACCGAAATCTCGGAAAAACTGATTAGTATAAAAGGCATTCAGCACGGAAAATTGGTGATGAGTAAAGCCGAATAATTTTTTTGACCGGATGGTAACACGAATTTGTAAAAAAGTAATACTAAATAGAATATGAGAACAACAAAAATTCTTTTTTCTGTACTTATTTTTCTGATGGTGATGAATGGAAAATCACTCGCTCAGCTTTCAATAACTAAGGACACTATAAAAATTGATGAAATTGTGGTCACCGGTACACCTGTAAAAGTGAACCGCAATAGTGTGCCAATGGCAGTTTCGGTGGTTAACCGTGCTCAAATCGAAGAGGCGCATGAGTCGGCGCTGCTTCCTGTTTTAAACGGGAAAGTACCGGGGCTTTTTGTTACAGAAAGAGGGATTACCGGTTTTGGAGTAGCTGCCGGTTCGGCCGGGCAAATTTCAATCCGCGGGATTGGCGGTAATCCAACTACAGGCGTGTTAATGCTGATTGACGGGCACCCGCAATTTATGGGAATTATGGGTCACCCGCTTCCCGATTCGTATGTTTCGTCGGATGTGGAGAGGGTAGAAGTTATCCGGGGGCCGGCTTCCATTTTATACGGCTCAAATGCAATGGGTGGTGTAATTAATATCATTACCAAGAAGCAAAACGAGGAAGGGGTGCACGGAAATGCCCGAATCTCCTACGGTTCGTACAATACACAAAAATATATGGGGTCGCTCGGGTTTAAAAAGAATAAATTTATTGCATTTATATCGGCCAACCATGATCAGACTGACGGTCACCGCGAGCATTCAAACTTTAAAATTAACAACGGCTATGTTAAGTTGGCATACGATTTT
>JAFGDX010000433.1 GCA_016931875.1 Prolixibacteraceae bacterium | reverse complement strand
TCAGGATAAGGAATTGAACCTGGAATTTCTTCAAATCCCAAACCGGCAACAATATTGGCTTGTGGCCCGTGGTGCGGCCCCCAGTGTGTACTTGCAATATAAAATGTAGAGTCATCCGGATTGGTTAAAGATGGAGGGGCAGTTCTTGTTTGGTGACATACTGCGCAAAGATTGCTGTTTCCGTTGAGATCCATGGTAAGGCCTTCTTCATAGCCGGGCATTTTAGAGCTGTTAAAAGCTGGCGAAATCGGATCTGTTGACCTTAATGCATAGTCAATTCCTTCAAATGATTTGTGGATGCCGTGACATGTGCTGCATTCCCATGCACTCGGATTGGTGATGTCTCCTGCAACAAAACCAACAGTCATCGTTTGAACAAACTGTTCATGAGAATGGCAAGGGGCGCAGGATGCGCGTCCACCTGCGTAATCAACTGCAATGGCGCCAACACTGTGTTCTGACATTGCAAATTCACCTTTTTTAAGTTCCATGTTATCGGTGGCGTGGCAAACAAGGCAGGTTACATTACCGTCAACCCCGTCGCGGCCATCACTTCCGTCGGCTCCATCTGTTCCATTGGTACCGGCAGGTCCCATCGGGCCTTCTTTAACACATGAAGAAGCTAAAAAAGCACATAAAAAGCCAAACAGAATAAGTTTTAAAGTTGATGAGCATTTCATAATTAGATAGATTTGATATTAAAATTCAATTTTCGTACAATTTTGGAGGTAAAAATACTGTACAATTGAATCTGTTTGACAAGGGGTGTGGTGATATATAAAACAGAGGTGGTTGATATAAATTTAGCTGCGGATTGACATTTGTCAATTAGCCGTTTTTGCTAATGGAAAGTAGTGCACTTTCGTTCAATATTAGGAATTCATTTCCTTTTGTTTTTATGAAACCCGAGCTTTTAAATTCCTGTAAAATTCTTACAAAGCTTTCTTTGGTCATGTTCGACATTTCTGCCAGTTCCTGTCTGGTAAGTGGGATGGTAAACTGACTGTCTTCAAAAATTTCATTTTTCAGGTAGAGCAAGGTGTCGGCCACTCGCCCGGGCATGTATTTTTGGGTTTGATTTACCAGTTTATTTAAAAGGTAATTGTTTTGTTTGATATGGAACCGTAACATTTCAACCGCAAACTGGTTGTTTTCAGCAAAAAGCTTTACCAGTTTTGACGAATCGATGAGGCAGCAAACCACAGGCGTTACCGCCGAGATGGTGAATTTTTGAATGTTTCCGTTAAATAACCCGCCGCCGGTTACAAAGTCGTGTTTTGAAATTAAACGTACAATTGAGTTTTTACCTTTTATTCCTTCCACGTAAACTTTGGCCAGTCCTTCACGAATACATACTACAAAAGTTGATGATGTATTTTGTTTTACAATGGTTTCGCCGGGGTTGTATTTTATTTGTTGTTTTCCATCGGTTAAAAAGTACAATTCTTCTTCGGTTAAACCAATAAAAATACTTTTATCATCTTCCTCAAAACATCCTTTGCAACACCGGGTGTTCCGATCAGAGCAAACATCACATTTATGATTTACAATTTCCGCCACAATAACCTCCTCAAAATAAGCCAACTATACTTCGTTGAAATTCAAATTGTCTTGAATTTTCCATGCTCTAAACTAATAATTAAAACGAACAATTTCAATATTAGTTTAATTTTTAGTTAATATGAACCAATGTTTCTTTGAAATGGAGAATATTTTTTCCAGAAGTATAGGATTTATAACCGTTTGATTTTTATTTACATAAGTCTTGTGCCTCTTCCACTGGCGAGATTTTCGTGGTTGGTTATCAGAACTTCTTTTACTCCGTTTTTTTTGGCCCTGAAACCATTGTCAAGTTTTGGAATCATCCCTTCTTTTATTGTCCCGTCGTTTTGGTATTGTTGAAATAAAGGAAGGTCCAAATCATAAATTATACTGTTGTCGTCTTTTTGGTCTTTTAGAACTCCCTTTTTTTCAAAACAGTAGAAAAGATATACCGAGAAATACCGGGCAAACTCAACTGCAATTTCAGAAGCAATCGTGTCGGCATTGGTATTCAGTAGGTTTCCTTTTCCGTCGTGTGTTAAAGGGGCAACCACCGGTATTACATTTTCGTTGATAAGAAGCCGGAGTTCGTTGGAATTGACATCATCAACATCGCCAACAAACCCGTAATCAATTTCGGTGACGGGGCGTTTGTGTGCTTTTATAAAGTCCAGGTCGGCACCGGTTAACCCAATGGCGTTGCACCCGCGGGCCTGAAGAAGGGCCACAATTTTTTTGTTTACCAGCCCGCCGTAAACCATGGTAACAACATCGAGCATTTCTTTGTGGGTAATTCGGCGCCCTTCCACCATAGTTGTTTCAATGCCAAGTTTTGTTGCCATTTCGGTAGCCGATCTTCCACCTCCGTGTACCAGAATTTTATTTCCCGAAATACGGCAAAACTGGTCGAGAAGGGCGTTTAACGATTCCGGGTTTTCCACCACTTTTCCGCCCACTTTTACAATAGTTAATCTATCCATGCCCAAAAATACGTTTAAATTTTTAAAAAGTTTTCCAAAATTTTGGCTCCCACGGTTCCGCTTTTTTCAGGGTGAAATTGGGTGGCATAAAAGTTATTTTTCTGAAGTGCTGCACTAAATGGTACAATGTAGTTACAGGTTGCTGCGGTGTGTTCCCCCAGGCTGGCATAATAGGAGTGTACAAAATAAACATACTGGTCTTCGGTTTCAGCTGAAAATAAACTACTGTTCAGATTGTAAATGGCATTCCATCCCATGTGGGGTACTTTTGTTATGTGTTCTTCTCCGGGTTTGGGAATAAAACGTTTTACTTTTTCTTCAAAAATGCCCAGACACGTGGTATTGTTTTCTTCTGAATGGGAACACATCAGCTGCAATCCGAGACAGATACCCAGCACCGGTTGTTTTAACGAAACAATTACTTTATCAAGCTGGTGTTTCCGGAGGTAATTCATGGTTGTACTGGCTTCTCCAACCCCGGGGAAGATTACTTTGTCGGCCTTTTTTATTTTGTCGTGGCTGGCGGTAATTTCGGCGTTAACTCCCAGCCGGTTTAACGCATTGTTTACCGATTCGATGTTGCCGGCATTGTACTTTATAATAACAATATTCATAACTATTTATTATGATTTTAGAAGCAACTCAATCACTTCAACCATCTCGTTGAATTCCTCTTCTTTGTAAAGCCGGGTCATATACACAATTTTTCCGTTTTTGTCTATAATTACATTCCGGGTAACACCGGCTCCCTGTGCGGCAAATTTGTAAAATATTTTGGCTCCCGGATCCAAGGCCAGCGGGTAGGTTATTTTCATGTCAGCGGCAAATTTTTTCACCTTATCCAGTGGTTCGTCCATGTC
>JAFGDX010000432.1 GCA_016931875.1 Prolixibacteraceae bacterium | reverse complement strand
AAGCAGTGTTGATTTGCTGGTAAGCGGCAGAATAAGATCAAACAACGATAACGGCGGGCTCTGGATTTCGGACGACCGGTTTGTGGGGGGAACATCTGCCAACAGAATCGGATTTTATAATAACAAAGCCTGGAGGTTGCTGGTGCAAAATGACGGAACTGTGGATATTAGCGGGAAGCTGGAAGTGAAGGGAGATTTAAATGTCAACGGTAAAACAGGAATTGGAATTTCAAATCCAATGAGCACGTTATCGTTAGGTCCCTCTTTAAGTGCGATAAAACTGGCGCTATACCAGAATACCGCTGGAACATCCTGGTACGGGATGGGCGTCACCTCCGGTAAATTTTACTTTAATATCGGCAATCCGCAGGCGAAATATCTTTTCCTCGACAGGGCAGGTGCTGGCGCCCGTGAAATTTTTACCATCGTAGGAAACGGAAATGTGGGAATCGGCATCGCCAACCCCTCCGCACCGCTTCATGTCAACGGAATCATTAAAGCCGGTTTAAGGTTTATCGGCGACAAAAAAAACGTGCAGTACGATCCAAATACCGGTGAAATCGGTTACGACAATTCCACACGCAGAGATAAACGGGACATTACGCCGCTGGAGGATGATTTTGGCCGAATCATGCAACTAATGCCGCGGAAATACACCCGTCCGTCCGATCCTAAAAACTGGGAAATCGGTTACATTGCCGAAGAAGCGAAATCGCTGGGGCTTGAATATCTGGTTTCCTATGACGAGAAAAACCGCCCCGACGGCATAAACTACCGGAAACTGTGCCTCTACCTCGTGGAAATTGTCAGGGAGCACGAACGCAGGCTTAACCCGGACTCGCCTTATTTGGAAAAATATGTGGAGGAAGGAAAGTAAGAACGCGGAATAAGATTTTTATGAAATAAAAACAACCCCTTAATTTCATCACATTTATTTGATGTGTTAAGAAACTGAACATGAAGTGTATTGAATTGACTTTATTGCCTTTTTAGTGTTATATACTGCAAGTCATCCCAAATTCAATTTTCTTCTTTTATGGTGATTTTTTTATGCTTCAAAACAAAATGCCGGTTTTTAGGTTAAAAATCGTAAACAGTTTAATTCGGAAAAATGAACAGAGCAGGTTTTTGGAGTATAGCCATCGTTTTATTTTGGGCAGGTTTTGTGAGTTCGATTAGTTTTATGGAAGCCTGGCTCAAGTTTCAGGCACCGGGCGTTACGCTTCCGGTAGGGTTAAGTATTGGGAAGATGATTTTTAATGCCCTCAACCGGGTTGAATGGTTTTTACTGATCGGATATTCTGTTTTGTTTTTCGGATTTATAAAAAATAAATCCCGGGTAATCAATACCGTCTCTTTGGTACTTCTTGGGACATTAATTGTTCAGACATTTTTTCTGCTTCCCCGGTTGTCAGAGAGAGCCGACATTATAATCAATGGCGGAGAAGTTGGAAAATCGTTTTTACATATTTATTTTGGAAGCCTCGAGATTGTAAAAGTAGCTGGATTATTGTATCTTGGATATCTTTTTTACCGGAGGAGATAACGCAAAACGGGCGAACGATTTTTAGCAAAACATTAAAAATGTAAAACTAATATTGTTGGTCGTTTTATTTTTATTGAAATGATGTGATGTGTCGCACTATCTCAGTGAACGTTAAAGTATAATTTGAAATAAACAGAAAACAAGCATGGAAAAAAGAAAACAAAAGAATATAAATATATTCCTATGTGAGTTCAACAGGTATTGGATAAAATATTTTTTCCAAAGTCATATGTAAATGGAAACCAAATTATTAACTGTAAATATTTTCGTATGAAAAAGATTGGATTGATTGGAGGACTGGGGCCGGAAGCAACCGTTGAATATTACCAGAAAATCATCGACGAATTCAAAAAAGGAAACAACAGTTTAACCTATCCCGAAATCATTGTTTACAGCGTTAATATGTCTGAATTCATCGGGTTGATGGAAACAAAAGAGTATGAAAAAGCAATCCGTTTGTTGCTTGAAAAAATTGAAGCACTAAAAAACGCCGGAGCCGATTTTGCAGCCATAACCGCCAATACCCCGCATTTGTTTTTTAATACGCTGGCTGAAAAAGCGCCGCTGCCTTTACTCAGTATTGTTGAGGCTACCTGCCGTGAAACAATGGCCCAAAATTTTAAAAAACCGGGATTGTTTGGAACGGGTTTTACAATGAATGCTACGTTTTACCAGGAAGTATTTAATAAGGAAGGAATAGAATTGGTTGTTCCGGAAGAGGAGGACAGAAAAGTAATCAATTACAAGTTGTTTAGCGAAATTGAACTCGGAATATTCAAAGATACAACCAGGGAACTGCTGATTCAGCATATTCAAAAAATGGTTGACCGCCACCACATCGATTCCATCATTCTTGGATGTACTGAATTTCCTCTTATTCTTCCCGAAGATACCTATTGTGGTATTCCGGTGCTGAATACTACACAAATTCATGTACAGGAAATATGCAAACAGTGTTTGGCCTGATAAATGTCTGCTTCGTTTTTATTCGTGAGACTCAGATTTCAGGAGTGAGCGAACTGAAATTTGTT